>CADCQO010000040.1 GCA_902803585.1 uncultured Ruminococcus sp. | reverse complement strand
TCAAAAGTGCGTTTAAATCGTTTTCTGAATAATAACGATAACCATTCGGACTTTTGTGATTTGGTTTTAGTTTGCCTAACTTATCCCTTAGGTTTTATCATATCACACTTTTTGGCTATCGTCAATAATTTTTTTTCACAACATCACTATCATTTCATACTTACAGCCAATGTTGTTATGGCTTAGACATCATAATATTTTTTACTTAGCTATTGAATTGAACAGCAGACCTGTGTTATTATTTGTAAGGGAGGCGTTAACAGACCCGCTTATGGATATTTCCGTAACACTGCACTTGTTAACAAATATCAAACTTTTCTTGGTGCCGCTGTGGCACCATATAGGGAGCAGCTATGACAAACACATATAAAATGGCAGATAAAATTATTGAGATACATTCCCTGTATCAGGAAGTACACAATTACTGCAGGGATTATCGTGCTGACGGTCAGCCAGATTTTTCGGTTGCCATAACCCCTGATGATATTTCTTATGAACGGAAAAAGTCTGCTGACAATGACATTGCAGAAGGACGGACAATACAGTACTGGCAGGACACTTATCTCGAAAAATTGGCAGTATACCGTAAAATTGCCGAAAAAATGCCGGAATACAATACATTCCTGTTTCATGGTTCCGCTGTAGCTGTAGATGGAAAATGCTATTTATTTACTGCAAAATCGGGAACCGGCAAATCAACTCACACAAGACTGTGGAGAGAATTGCTTGGCAGCCGTGCCGTCATGGTAAACGATGATAAACCGCTGATCCGTGTATCTGAAAACGGCATCACTGTTTTCGGCACACCTTACAATGGAAAACACCAGATAGGCAGCAATATAGCAGTGCCGCTGAAAGCAATATGTATTTTGAAACGTGCCCGTGAAAATTCTATCCGGTCAGTGACAAAAGCTGAAGCCTACGCGATGCTCCTGCAGCAGAGCTATCGTCCCAATAGCCGTATTGCTCTCGCAAAAACACTTGCTCTGATTGATAAAATGGCAGATCAGGTCACACTCTGGGAACTGGACTGCAATATCAGTTCTGAGGCGGCTCAGATTGCTTATGAAAAAATGTCATCACTCTGACGAGAAAAATCGCGCTGTCAAGATATGGGCAGCCGTTTGCTGCCGCAGATTGTCCCTGCGCTCTTCCCTATCCGGCTCTTTGTCTGAACATGGCAGCAGACTTCCGCATGAACGGTTATCTTCGATTATCTTTTAAAAAGAAAGGAAAATACCCATGAAACTGAATCCAGATTTTCTCGTACACAAAACGAAAAACGAAACTATCATCGTTCCCACAGGCAATGCCGGATTTTCGGGAGTTGTCAAGGGAAATGAAACATTCGGTGCAATCCTCGAATTTTTGAAAAAGGATACTACTCAACAGCAAATCGTTGATGCTATGCTGGAACAATACGATGCTCCCCGTAAAGTGATTGAAAAAGACGTTGCGGATACCATCAGCAAACTGCGGAAGATCGGTGCAATAGATGAATAAAAAGATAAACTATGAAGAATATATTGAGAAGTACGGCAGTCTGACATATACCAATGTTGGAATCAGTATGCTTCCGCTGCTCCGTCAGGGAAAGGATATGTTTATTCTTTCAAAACGAAAAAATGAACGCTGTAAAGTCGGTGATGTTGTGCTGTATCACCGTCCGCCTTCTCATTATGTTTTGCATCGGATTGTAGAAGTCCGTGAAAACGATTATGTCATTCTCGGTGATAATTGTATCAACAAAGAATACGGCATCAAAGACAAGGATATTATTGCCGTTATGACAGGATATATCCGCAGCGGAAAAGAACACGGCATAGATGAATTCGGATATCGTCTGTACTCTTTTATATGGCTTCATACTGCTTCTTTGCGCATTGGTCTGAAAAAGTGCAAAAGGAAATTAAAGCTGCTGATCAAGAAAAAACATCAGTAAGGCTTATACTGTTTTCATGTCATAAAAGAAAGGTGGTTCGGATACCGAAGAAAGAAATGATGAGAAATGTAACTCTTAAGTGGCTTTTTAGTGTTCCCGGACGCAAAAAAATTTACCTTGTATTCCTGATACTGGTTCAGGTGCTGCATGGAGCAAGCGGTGTATTGTACGCGCTGCTGCTGCGTAATATTGTCGACAGTGCCGTCGGAAAAGATACCAACGGTTTCATACTCAACGTCTGTCTGGTGATACTGCTCGTCATCGCACAGCTTTCTATGAGAGCTGTTATCCGTTTTCTGAATGAACTTTCCAAAGCTTCTCTGGAAAACATCTTTAAAGAACGGCTGATGAACAATCTCCTCCGCAAAAATTTCGCCGCCATAGAAGCTGTACATTCGGGAGAATGGCTTAACCGCCTGACAAATGATACTGTTGTGGTCGCAAACGGCTATACAGAGATTATCCCCGGTATTGCAGGTATGGCGGTAAAAATGATCAGCGCAGTTATTATGATTATCATATTACAGCCATGGTTCACATGGATCATTGTGCCGGGAGGTATAATGATGGTCATACTGACATATGCTTTCCGTAAAGTCCTTAAACGCCTGCACAAAAATGTACAGGAAAAGGACGGTCATTTGCGGATATTTTTGCAGGAAACGCTCAGCAATATGATGATCATTCGCTCATTCGCCGCAGAATCGCAGATAAAACAGGAAATGAGCGAAAAAAACAAATCTCACAAAGCTGCCCGCATGAGAAAAAATCGTTTTTCAAACTTCTGCAACATCGGTTTTGGCTCATGTATTCAGGGAATGTATCTGTTCGGCGTATGCTGGTGCGGCTGGGGCATTCTGATGGGTGCAATCAGTTATGGAACTCTTACCGCTGTGACACAGCTTATCTCACAGATACAGTCACCCTTTGCCAATATCACCGGCTATTTGCCGAGATTTTATGCCATGACAGCAAGTGCAGAGCGACTGATGGAAATTGAAAACTTTCACCAAGAACACGAGGAACCGTCCTTATCGTCTGAAGAAATCAAAGCGTTTTACTCCGATGAACTGCAGGAGATTGGTCTTGACAATGTCCGCTTTACCTACTATCCCCCATCAGAAAAAGTAACAGAACTTTCCAAAAATGATATGCCTGTGGTGCTGGACGGAATTCACATCTGTATCAAAAAAGGTGAATACGCTGCCTTTACCGGTCACAGCGGCTGCGGTAAATCAACGGTCATCAAACTGCTGATGAGTATTTACCATCCCGATGAGGGAGAATGCTTTATACGCACTGCCGCCGGCACAATTCTTCTTACACCGAAATATCGCCGGCTGTTCGCTTATGTACCGCAGGGCAATAAACTAATGACAGGAACGATTCGTGAAGCTGTCGCCTTTGCAGATAACTCCAGAATGAAAGATGATGAAAAAATCCACAGGGCACTGCAGATTGCCTGTGCAGACGAATTTGTGTCTGAACTGGAAAAAGGTATAGATACATTGCTCGGAGAAAGAGGCACAGGACTTTCGGAAGGACAGATGCAGCGCATTGCCATCGCAAGAGCCATTTTCGCGGACAGCCCGTTTCTGATTCTCGATGAAGCAACAAGCTCTCTCGATGCGGCAACCGAACAGAAACTTTTGCATAATCTCCGGCAAATGACAGATAAAACTGTATTGATTGTTACTCATCGTCCGGCAGCACTCGCTATCTGCAGCAAAGTGCTGAATTTCACGGAGAACGGAATAGAAGAAAAGTAAAAACAGCAGCTGACTCTCATCAGTTTCAACGGATGGAAGACAGCTGCTTGTTTTTTAATGTGAGTTCTATGTACTCTCAGGTGTATTGCTATCTGAATCTGATGTGAATAAAATTTTCTTTCGCCGCTTTGTGCCACTTTCCTCAGAGAGGGCAGCTTTATCCGCTTCAAAGTTTTCATCGAACGCACGTTTTTATGTTCAATCAAAAATCAAACGGCTGATGAAAGTTCTGCCAAGCAAAAACGACAGACAGCGTTTTGTGCTGCCTGCCGCTTCGTGGACGACTTCTATGACGGTATATTTAGAAGTCATCACCATCACCATCATCACCACCATCTTCGCCGCTGGCAGTGATAATGTCTTCTGCATCAAACTGAATGATTTCCATTTCAGCATCAATGTACTTTTTCTTGTTCATGATAACCATCGCCTTTCTCAAACATTTTCAGATATCTTTCAAGCGTTTTCGTAATTGACAGCAACAAAGTTAGAATACAGTGTCACAGATTCATTATTGCTGTTGAGAGCCTTGATATAACCCACCGCGTAGGTATAAGCAGTTGTGTTGTTACCTACGGCATAAGAGAAAGTAATCGTACCGTTGCGGTTTTTATATTTTGCAACAAATTGCTTGATCTTGCCTGTTGAATTGTTCTTCACATTGGCTTCTACATCTTCTACACCAAAGCTCTTATCATTTACAAGGTTTACCACTGCGTAGCCGGACTTTTTAGTATCCGCACCGGCCAACTTATTGGTAGCATACAGCAGACCAACTTCCTGCACAGTATAACCTTCGGGAAGGCTGTGGTTAAATGTGTATTTCACAGCATTTTTGCCGTTATACGTTGTCTGAGATGTTTTAATATTCAGAACCGCCTGCTGTTCCACATTTGTTTGGTCAGAAACATAAACAGGAATCAGGTTAACAGATTCTTTGACAATAAAGCTGTATTGCTCTGAGTAGCTGACAGGTGAACCATTGACCTGCCAATATGAAAACTTTTCTCCTGCTTTTGCGGCTGGTGCTGTTACGGTAAGCGACTGATTGTACTGGTACGGCTGTGTGACTGCCTGACCATCAATTGTCACCGATATGGAGGGCGGAACAATTGTCCAGACGGTATGGGCTTGATTGCAGTAACTATTAATACCCTTTATCTTAACAATGTATGTACCCGGATCGGCAGCAGAAAGATCGCCTTCAAAGGTATAATCTGTGCCCAGTATCAGAGTTTTACCGTCAAGTGTTGCTGTATAGGTAACCGTTTTTTGGGTTCCGTCATAGATGAAACTGGATTCATTAAGCGTGATCACGGCGGAAGAAATATCGGTTTTTGCAATAAATGATGCACTGACAACGACATTCTGATTCGGCATGGAAAAAGAGTAAACGCCGTCTACCGGTTCAATTACTGTATCATTGTATGTCACACTTCCGATCATGTATCCAGCGTTAGCTTTAACAGTGAGTGTAACATTCTCTCCGTATGCGGCTGTTGCTGCATCTGCCTCAACAGTGCCGTTTGCCGCATCACCAATGGTTATGCTGAATGTTTCCTTATAATTTGTACTGCTCAGCGTGAGAATATCACTGCCCCAGATATCCTGTGTTTCATCATCGTACCGGAAATACAGGATATCACGAACTACACTGCGGCTGCTTATCTGATACCAATCACTGTTCAGAGTACCGCCGTTCAGAAGGAAAGCAGTATATGTTCTGCCTGTGCATTCATCAGAGTTGGTGACATCAACGAGATAATTTTTGCCGTCATTCATGGTTACAATATTCCACATATGTGCCCCACTTGAGAAATTTTCATCGGTAAAGCCTCTCAAGTGTCCTGAAACGAGGTAGCATTTTATCAGTTCACTGTCAAATTCCGTGAGATCACAAAGATATTTGAATGCCTTGGAGTAACCCTCGCATACAACCTTTGTCGTATCGTCGTTATCAAATACATACACAAGCTGCCAGGGGTCAAGATCATAGGCATCTACTTTTCCGTCTTTTGCATCATCGTTGTAATCCGTAAGCTGACACAGCATATGTGCATAACCCTTGAGTTTCTCGTAATCGGAAACATCTGCATACTGATCAACGATATTCTTTGCCAACGCCGGAACCGTTCTCTTGACATTGTTGATAGCGGAAGTATTGAAGGAAGTTGTTGTATCGCCCTGATAGTGTTCCGAAACCTGCATGGTAACAATCATTAACGGCTGATTGGACAAAGCGATTGTTGTTTGTGTTTTGACAAAGTAAAAAGTCGACAGTTGATATGAAAAGCCCTGTGTCTGTGCAAACCAATACAACTCGTAAGGGCAGTCCACTAAAAGTGCATTGAACACAGCGTTCATCTCACTGCTGATTTTAGGAGTGATGGCATTAAAGATTTGATCATCGCTTGCGCTTGAATCTAAACCAAGTTCAGCCCATGTCCATGTGATATTCAACTTCGGCGTGAACGTGAAAACAGAACTTGTCTGTTCACCCCTGACAACACTTCTTACAAAGGAAAGAATATCACGATACATGGATTGATGATCGTCAGAAAGTTTTTTGTAGGCTTCGCATTTGGTCAGGAATGTTTCCAGATTATCACTGACCGAAACCGAATCAGTGTACTGCTGATTATCAACAATAACTGATGCCGTATAGGTGATTGTTCCGTTAACTGCAGACGACGTTACATCTGCATTGCGGGAAACTGTACGTCCACATACAGTACAGGTCAATGATACAGCCGCGCTGCTGTGATCGTCTGCCCATGTCCATACAGGCTCACCGTAACTGTGTGCATGTACATAAGTATCCCATGTACCGATATACTCATTTCCTGAACCGCCTGTAATCGTAAAATAATTGCCCAAAGTCAGGAAATTACTTTGTTTCAGCGTATTGTTCCATTTGTTGGCCCAATTATTTTCCGTTGTTGTACCGTCCATACGGCAGAAGATGATGGAATCCCATGTGCCGTCGGGAATCTTGACAAAATAAATGTTGTCGCCGTCCGGATCGCTCATATCAACCCATGTGTCATTGCCAGTTGTTTCGTTTTTGATCCTGACAGCAAAGCGCGCACCATCACTAAGCCAGCTTGGCTCTCTGTTAAGATCAAGATAGATAACCGTATCCTCTTGTTTGTCAACAGTAATGGTATTGGTATAGGATACACCGTTTACAACAACCTTTGCTGTATAGATAACAGACTCATCAGTTTCGGTGCTTGTGACAGCAGCGTCAAACGATTCTTCAGCACCGCAGAGAGAACAGGTAAATGTTGCGGCTGCAGAAGAAACACCGTTCCATTTCCAACTCGGCTGTTCACTGAAAGTGTGTGTACAGTTCGGGTCGCTCCAACTGCCGATATTGCCGTCCCAGCTTGACGATGTAACCGTATAAAGCGGAGAGTCGCTGACTGGAATCGTAAGATTATCGGTAGCATTCCACTTATTGCTCCATGTATTTTCGGTTGTACTGCCATTCATACGGCAGAACATAGCATTTGTCCATGTGTTCTTGGCTATCTTTGCAGAATAGATTCCATCATTATCAGAATCTGTCAGATCAACCCACATATTATGGTTGCTGCTGTCCCACAAATATACTGCAAAACGGGCACTGGCTTGTTTCCAGTTATCACTCGGTTTAAGAGAAATTTCCTTTGCAGGCACTGTATAATTATAACTGTACCTACAAAAAGAGTTATCCGTTTCTTTTACAGTGACGGTAGCTTTATATGTGATGTTTGTATCATCAACTGTACTTGTTATCTCAGCAGGATAGACATGAGATTTACCGCACTTTGTACAGTTATTTAATGTTGCTGTGGCAGAGAAAATACCATCCCATACCCAGTCAGGCGCCTGCTGTGCAAAAGTATGACTGCACGAATAGATACCCCAATTGCCCACAGTCCAGTCTGTTATAGTACAGAGGTTTCTGCCGTCTGTATAAACATTAAGGTCTTGTGTCTGATTCCAGACGTTTTTCCATTTGTTGGAATTCGTACCATTGGGATCTACACGACAGAAGATAACATTCGTCCATTCGTGTCCGGAAGGTACTGCCGCTTCATAAACGCCATCGCCGTCAGTATCGGTCATATCAACCCATGTGTTGCTATTTCCCTGCCACAAATACATAGAAAAGCGGGCATTGTCTGCATTCCACATATTTGTTTCGAGGTACAGCTTGCTCGGAATGGCAACAACGGTGTTATCTTCAACATCGTTTTCATTGTAAACAACTGCTATGCCTGTGTCATTTACTGTACCGGATATTACGCCGTTTGCGACAGTAAACGTACCGCCGGAAACGTGATCCGTGTAAGTACCGTCTAACATTTTGTTGGCGTTCAGTCTTACCTCTCCGGCACCGTCAATCTTTGCAATAACAACGCCCTTTGTGCCGCGCTCAACGTAAGCAATATTGCCCTGAGAAGATACACACTCGGACTGTCCGTTAAAAGCATTATGGAAATGGTTAACAGCCGCTACCTGAGGGCTGGTAAAGTGTGTGCTGCCCTTTACACCGGCAAGAATCAAATCTTTTTTCTTCTCGCTCGGTCTGGAAAAATACAGCGATGTCGCATCAGCACGGCTTGCTGTAATGGCATATACACGGTCGATGACATCCTGCGATACATTGGTGCTTTCACCGTTGCCGTCTTCTCCATTTGACCATGTATCATGGCTTTCGGCCCAGTATACCAGCTTATTGGCGTTCATTCCACGATTGCACCAGTTACCCAGCAAATCGCTTGCCATTGTACCGGCTGCAAATGACTTACGGATCTTATTTCCATAAACATCGTCTGTAACACTCATCAGTCCTGTGTATTCGGTCATCAATGCACGATTCTGTGCATCACTGTTTCCGCCGGGGTCACCAAGACTTTCACCGTAGTTATACATACTGCTGTCAAGAACAACATTAAAGAATGCACAATCCTCACTCGGCAGCTGAATATGCTTCAGAGTATCCCAGCGCAGACCGTCAACGCCTACGTTCTTTAATTCCTGTATGTAATTTTTGACACACGTTTGTACATAACTGTTTTCAGAAGCAATATCCGGCATACCAAGATCTTTATGTGTTGTCTTATAACGCTTGTCAGTACAATTGTTCCAATCTTCTACCTTATGCCAGTATTGTTTAGGTTTCAGATCTTCCTGAATGTTATCATGCGAACCTGCCAGATGATTGGCGACAATGTCCACGATCACCTTGATACCATACTTATGAGCCTCCGTGCAAAGCTGAGTCAATTCTTCTCTAGTACCAAGATAGTTTGTACCAATGGAAAAACTGAGCGGCTGATAAAGCCACCACCATGTTCCCGATACTGCGGTGGGGTCATTATTGCCGCCGGGCTGTGCAGGCGAAGTCTGTACGCTTGTAAAGCCTGCCGCCGCAATGTTAGGCAGTTCCGCCATGATATCTGTGTATTTCCAGTCAAAGCAGTGCAGGATAG
>CADCQO010000039.1 GCA_902803585.1 uncultured Ruminococcus sp. | reverse complement strand
TAAACAAACTGTTTTATTCTCAGCAGCCTTTGGCTTGTATCAAACATCTTGTTTTTTGATTGATATTTTTTACTGGCACAAGAGGTTATTTTATGATAACATATATGGCATAATATGTCAATACCCTTTAAGTTAAAATTATCATTTTCGTGCAATGACTCTTATTAAAGGGCAAAACGTCATCGGCAATCACTTTTCTCCCGATATTTTTTGTCCGAAAAACCCCCTCCGGCGCTTCGTGAAGCATAAACGTGAATATGAAATTTATCGGACAAGATTGTACAAAAATATCCTCATAGTTCCTTTTATCGGTCCACATCAGGAAGAAAAAACAAAAAAAGAAAATCTGTCCGCAATCTGGTATGATAAAGTTACCACAAAGGACAGATTTTCATGAAAGACTGGTCAGCAAAATTTTGTTCCGGTCAGCAAAGAACTGCCTGAAAGTGTTCATTTTACGCCAGACATTCCGTTTTTTGTGAATGCCTGATTCAGCGCCGGTCAGCTGTCTTTTTTCATCAGAACAGACAATTTTGATCAAATGCCGTTTCACAGCCGGCTTGACTTTCTGCCGGACGCACGCCTTTTTATATGTCAGCATACCTGTCACCGGCAAACGAACGTTCGGAACAGGTCAATAACCATTCTGCGTCAATTTAGCCCCAGAATGTAACTTAAGCAACAAAACACCCGTCAGCTGTTGTTTAAGCGACATTTCAGGGCATCTTTGAATATTGAATGACTGCGTACACTATGATATGATTTAGTCACAGCAAGGGAAAACAAAAACAAAAACAAAACAAAACAAAAAATAAACGGGCACCGCCCATCAATAAAGGAGATCATCATTATGAAAAAGTCAATCAACAAAAAGGTATTCGCAATTATTCTTTCCGCAGTTTGCGCTGTTTCCGCAATCTCAGTTACTTCCGCTGTGGCAGTTTCCGCATTCTCCGGTCAGAATTCCGTTTCAGGCAGTGCCGATACTGCTGTGATCATTGCCAAAACGACCTCCAACACTTTTATTCTCCCCATCAAGGGTTACGACTGGAACTATTATGCAGACAGCCTGAATACAAAGGTAACCTGCGATTTTGATTACAGCAGTAATGTCTGCCGCTTCCGTTTCACAGCTGTGAAGTCCGGCGTCACCAATGTAATCCTCAAAACACAGAGAGAAGACGGCAGATGGGATAATACGCCGATCCGCATTACCGCTGACAGCGATCTGCGCATGACGATTGTACAAATCAGCAGCACAACGATAACAGAAAAGTCATACACCGAAACCAAGACACCTGAAAAGAAGCAGGAGTCCGCCGAGAAGCAGGAAACCGCAAAGAAGCAGGACGAAACCCAAAAGCCCGCAGCAAACCAGAAAAGTGTCTGCTATTTTTCCATCAAGGGCAATGACTGGACATACTACGCTGATTCACTGAACGCAAAAGTCACCTGCGACTTTGATTATGCCAACAATGTATGCAACTTTGCTTTCACCGCTGTCACACCCGGCAAAACAAATGTTATTCTGAAAACACAGCGCAGTGATGGCAGATGGAACAATACCCCTGTCTGCGTCACAGTGAACAATAACATGGAGATTTCCGCTTCACAGAGCGGTGAAGTTTATGTAACCGATAAATCCTACACCGCATAATCACGCGAATCAGTCAGCCGCTCAAAAAAATGAAACACCGCAGAATGCCGCCGCAGGCATTTTACGGTGTTTTTTTCGCTGTCAGGGGAAACGTACAGTGTTTTTCGGCATCACCGGAAACAGCAGGCTGTACCTTCGGAAACTGTCAGTCTGTCAGGAGAAACAGGCGGTTCATTCCGACACGTCACTACGGTGCAGGCGAAAATCTACCGATTGTTTCAGGTATTTCAGGTATCCGCTGTCCCTGCACATTGCTTTTCCTGGAGTATCCGAGAGCTTTGCCACAGGTCTGCCGTTAACATACTGGAGCTTGATGACAATGTTCAGTGCAGGGGCGCAGGTATCGTTGGAGCAGAATGTTCCGATACCGAAAGACACCTTTGTTCTGCCGCTGAAATATTCATACAGCTTCTGGGCTTTGTCAAAATCAAGGCTGTCGCTGAACAGCAGGAGCTTTGTTTTGGGGTCAACGCCGTACTTTTCATAGTGTCTGATGATCTTTTCGCCCCACTCGTAGGGATCACCGCTGTCATGTCTTACGCCAGTGTAGTTGTTGACCATAGAGCGGTTGAAATCCAGCAAAAACAGATCTGTCGTGATGGTATCCGTAAGTGCAGTACCGTTATCGCCGTCATACTCTGCATACCAGTCTTTCATCGCGTAGTGGTTGGTATAAGCGAGCGGAATGGAGTCGATTCCCTGATACATCTGTACAAACTCATGTGCATAGGTTCCTATCGGTGTCAGGTGATATTTCATAGCAAGGTATACGTTGGAAGTTCCTACACAGCTTTTCGTTTCAAAAGCAAGCCTTCTGACAACGGTATCCTGCCATTCTCTCGAAAGCCTTCTTCTGCAGCCGAACTCTGCAAAGCGAAAAGTATATGTACCGTCATTGAGGGCGGTAATTTTTTTGTCCAGCTTTTCCTGTGCAGAAGCAAGCAGTTCCTCATAGTTGTACTGCATACGGAAATACACCTCGTTGATGATCTCCAGCAGATATATTTCAAACTGCATCGCAGAGAACAGCGGGCCGTCCACCACAACAGACAGTTCACCGTTTTCCGAAAGCTCTACTGTCACATAGTCACGGATAGGGTGCCACAGTCTGAGGAATTCCACATAGTCATTTTTGATGAAGCGGACAGAACGGAGATAATCCAGCTCATCGCCGGTAAAGCGAAGCTGACAGAGGTGATCTATCTGGGCATTGATTTCCTCCGCCATTTCGGGCGTAAAGACAACATCGTTATTCCTGCACTTGAAATAATACTTTCCGCAAAGGTCGGTGTGCTTGTGAAATATCACCTGATCCATATTGAATTTATAAAGATCGGTGTCAAGAAGGGATACAATAACAGGTGCTAATTTCATTTCTATCTTCCTTTCATACTGTCACAAAATATTGATCTGGCAGCTTCTCATGGCAGAAAGTGCAGCTTCATGAAGTTCAGGCGTGACCCCTGCACAGCAGGCACTGTCCACACTGATTTCAATTTCGGGGAAATACGCTTTCAGGATCAGGGCGTTGCTGATAACACAAATATCCGTACAGAGTCCGATCAGCGTAATACCTGCGGGCGTACCGCTTTCCTCTATGAGTTCAGGCAGTCTGACAGAACCGAAGGTCATTTTTTCTGTAACGGTATAGGTTTTTCCCGCCAGTGCGTTCTTTATCTGTGCATCAAGGGCGTGTCCGTCCGTACCCTTTATACAGTGCGGAACGGGCAGTTTTTTACCTTCTGCGGTAGTAAGATAATCGGAAAAATGCGTATCGAGCGTGACGAAGATTTCCCCGTCAAAATTCCGTATCTTTTCAGCGGCCGCCGGCACAATCGCCTGTGCTTCTGTTGTACCGAGTGCGCCGTCAATAAAATCCTTCTGCATATCCACAACGACAAGAATATTTTTCATTCTGCTCATCCTTTCAGTCTGTTTTCATGGCCGTCTTTGGTAAAGCCGTGCCGGCCGGTGTCCTGCGCCTCTGTCATATTCATCTGTTTCGATCACATAATCGCTGATCTTTCTTCTGAAATTAGCGGGCAGTACAGAAATATCCATAATAGTTTCCTGCACTCTCTGGAGCTGTGACAGCGTAAACTTTGGCGGGAGAAAATCAAAGATGACCTCAAAGTTTTTTGCACGTCTGCGCAGTACTGTAAGAGCGGCGGCGATAATTTTCGCATGGTCAAACGCAATACTGCGGTTTTCCTTTATTCTGAAGGAAGCAATGCCGAAATCTTTTTTCTCCTCCTCCAGTACAGCACCGACAGAAATTTCACCGCAGGACAGCGTAAGCACATAATCCTTTCCGGAAGTCTGCTGAAAACGCACATCGAACCATCGGGCATCAGCGGCATCATCGCCTGCCTGCTGGCGGACATCACCTTCCGGAAAAACCGACACATAAGCCGCTGAGATGATCCAGCCTCTGGGATCTCTGCCCTGTTCGCTGAAAATGCCAACGGGCATAAGTGAAACGGGAGCAACATTTGTTTCCTCTGTAATTTCCCTTGCGGCGCATTGTTCAATTGTTTCATCGGGCTGAAGGAATCCTCCCGGCAGTGCCCAGTAATCCTTGAAGGGATAGCCTCCGCGCCTGATAAGAAGCAATGACAGCCTGCTGCCGGCATTCTGGCGGTAATTATCGAGCTGCTGAGATCGTATCATAAATGAAGCGACATCGGCTGTAAGGGACGGTCTTTCATAATCACTGATATTGTACTGCTGAAGAAAATCTTTTTCTGACTGCATTCACATCGCCTCCGTTGTTATTTCTATAATGATAATAACACATAAGCAATAACAAGTCAAGTGTTTTTTTAAAAAAATTTTCACCGTTTTTCGGCATCACAAAGAGCAGATGCTGTTTCTTGACATAATATCCCCCCAATGTTATAATAAATCTATAATTTACAGAAACAGAGGAGGATTATTATGTCCAAACTGACGATGGATCCAAAAACCGTCCTTCAGTTGTTTAATAATAAGGACGCTGACTTTCTGATTCCTGCTTATCAAAGACCGTACGCATGGGAAGAAAATGAATGTCAGATTTTGTGGGACGACCTTTTTGAATTTGCTTTTCCGCAAAACAACTGCGATGCATTTGACTCTGAAAAAGAGGAATATTTTTTGGGAGCAATTGTTACCTTTAAGGGTACTACCAACCAGCTGGAGGTTATTGATGGTCAGCAGCGTCTGACAACGCTTATGCTTTTGCTGCGGGCATTCTATGAAAAGTACGGCAATATGAAGGACGATAAGGCTGTCAAAACAAGCCGGCTGATCGAACAGTGTCTGTGGAAAACGGACGAATTCGGTGACCCTGACAAGGACACCCTCAAAATCGGCTCACAGGTGGCAACGGACGACGACAAAGAACAGTTCCTCACCATACTCAAAACCGGTAAAGCTGACGAAAAAGATACCAGCAATTACGCCGCCAACTATCGCTTTTTTCAGAACAAAATCTCCGCATTTCTGAATGACTATCCCGACTGGTTTTCGTTCTTCCCCATCAGAATCATGAAAAACTGCATTCTGCTGCAAATCGAAGCGGATTCACAGAACATGGCACTCCGTATTTTCTCTACCCTGAACGACAGAGGCAAGCCGCTTTCAGATGCCGATATATTCAAAGCCGAACTTTACAAATATTACAACAGCAAAGGTCAGACGAGCACATTCACGGAAAGATGGAAGGCTCTTGAAACAATGTGCGGCAAAATTTTCTCTTCCGCCGCAGGTTCCCCTATGGACGAGCTTTTCTCCCGTTATATGTACTATGAAAGAGCAAAACAGAATATCAAATCCTCTACTACGGAATCTCTGCGTAATTTCTATGAGAAAGACTCGTACAGCCTGCTGAAAAACGATCAGACTTTTGAAAATCTGATCGATCTGGCAAACTTCTGGAACGATGTACAGAACCAGAGTGTAGACAGGTTCTCTGACAGAATCCTTCAGCGGCTGTTTGTGCTGCATTATGCGCCGAACAGTATGTGGACTTATTTCGTATCCGTATACTATATGACAAACAGGAACAAGGACGGCTTGCTGGACGATGAAGCATTTTATCAGTTCCTGAACAAGACAACAGCGTTTATATGGTGCTTTGCACTGACCCATTCCGGTGTCCACGCCTTTCGTGTGCCCCTGTATCCGGAGATGGTCAACATTGTCAACGGTGCCCCCGTCACATTCCAGGATTTTCGCTTTAACGCTCAGCAGCTGAAAGCCGCCTTTGAGAACTATTCCTTCACAAATAACCGTCCTATCACCAAATCCATGCTGACATGGTGGGCATTTCAGGATCAGAGTCAGGAACTGATTGCTTTGGAAACCAAGCTGGAGATAGAACATATTTTTGCCAAAAACAGATATGAGCTGGACAATGTCAATATGGATCCCCAAAACATTGAACTGCTGGGCAACAAATCACTGCTGGAAAAAAGAATCAACATCCGTGCGTCCGACTATCGTTTCAGTGACAAGAAAAAATACTATTTCGGCTTCATCAACAGCCGCAAGAAGAAAAAAGAAGGCACAAAAATACAGGAGCTTGTCAGTCTTGCCAATACTTATACAGATTTTGTCGAGAACGATATTTTACAGCGCAACCAGCTGATTATCAAGAGCTTCATTGACTATGCCGGCGCAAACGGACTGCTGGACGGCAACTAAAATAACATCAGCAAACACACAAAAACAGGAACTGTCACACGGCAGTCCCTGTTTTTTTATCCGGCATATTGTTTTTTCAGCGTTTGTCCTTATCGACAAAGGAAAGACAGAGCATTCCCGCCGCATCGTAAACTACCGCAAAGACAAGCGGCAAAAGCCACATTTTCAGCAGATTCAGGAAATTATAGTCATACTCGCTGTTGTGGGCAATATAGGAAGGCGTCATCGACTGGACATTGGTTGATATACAGATAGCGTCCATTCCGTATTTGGATATCATCAGATAAGAAAGCCCCTCTGTAAAGCCGCTCAGTTCAAAGATCATTCCGGACATGATGAGCTGTAATATCAGCACAAACGGCATGATCGTCATCGCTGTCTGGGGGGTTTTGACGATACAGGAAATCATGAGTCCGAGCAGATCGGAGCTGTAAATGATGATAAAAAATGTCATCGTCAGTTCCAGCACCAGCGGCATGAACACACCCATCGAAGGCATATTCGCATGGTTAAAGGCAGTTGTGATAATGATAACAATAATCGCCTCTGCCATGCTTTGTATGAGTTCAAAAAGAGCGTGTGCATTGACGTAGGAGAAAATATACATTCCGGAGCGGTGTTCACGCTTGATAATGCTTCGTTCCTTGCAGACGGACTGTATCGAGTTGAAAATACCGATCCATATACACGCACAGACCAGCGCAAAGGCACCGTTTTTGGTTGCATAGTATTCCTTGAACATTTCCGAGCCGGTCACAAGGCAAATCAGCAGCGTAATGATGGCGGAACTGATAAAAACCTTCCAGCCTTTTTCGTTGACGAACATACGCATACATTTGCCGAAATAAACCTTTATCTGTTTCTTTTTAGCTGACTGCATAAGCACTACACCTTACATTATGGATTTTTTGAACTTGTCGATATAAAAATCGGGTTCACTGTTGATTTTTCCAACGATAGACTCCAAATCGTTCGTATCGAAAAAGCGGTAGGCATCTGTTACCGCTCCGAAGAAGGCAACATAACCGCAAAGATCTTTCTGACTTTTTGCCAGAACCAGCACCTTATTGAAATTATCTGCAATACGGTTGGGGCTGTGGGACACGATAACAACGATTTTTCCTGTGTCGGCAATCTGGCGCATAATGTGCATCAGCTCTATGGAGTAAGCGCCGTCAATGCCTGAGTCGGGTTCGTCCAGAAAGAACACCTGCGGGTCAGCGATATATTCCATCGCCACGCTTACACGCTTGCGTTCGCCTCCGCTGAGTGCCTTTATCAGGGCGTTGTCCCTGTTGTCGAGTTTGAAAAGGCGGAGCGTTTCCCGTACTTTTATTTCAATTTCCTGCTTGCTGAGATGATCGGGGAGCTTCATTTCGGCGGCATTTTTCAGCGTATAGTAGACAGTGTCGTAGTCACGCATAAGATCTTTCTGCGGTACAAAGCTGATTTTGCTTTTGAGGACATCATAATTCTGATAGATGTTGATATCATCATAGGTGATCTGACCGTCCGCCTTTTCGTAGCCCAGCACCGCATTCATAAATGTTGTTTTGCCCGCACCGGAACCGCCCAGTATCAGTATCATTTCTCCGCTGTTGAAAGTAACATTGATATCTCTGAGGAGCGGTTTGACATGAAACAGCTTCCGGACAACCCTTTTTTCGATATGTATTTCGAGGGGAGCATTTTTGTAAGTGCCGCTCTGACGGGCAGGAGGCATCTGGTAGATAATCCTGTCACCGAGATAGATAAAATGGAGGTTCGCAATACGGACACAGTCACCGATCCGGAGATACACGGGCTGTGTGACCCTTGTATTGTTCACGAACACGCCGTTGGTGCTGTTATGGTCAGCAACCGCCCAGCCTACACCGTTGAAAAAGAATGATGCGTGGTCATCGGATACAGCCGCCGACTGGACATTGACCCCCTGCGAGGCACTTCTGCCGATTCTGATTTCGGATATCTGATTGTCGAGCATCACGACAGCGGGAGTAATCCGGTCGGGATAATCGGTGATATAGACCATTACAATGGCATCTGCGCCGCTGGCGGGGACACCGTTACAGATATGCAGTACATCGCCGTTCCGGAGCTGTATAGGTCTGTCGGGAAACATTTTTCTTCCGTTATGATAAGTGCCGTTCCTGCTGTTTTTGTCGGTATAGGTACAGATACCATAGTTGCACATAAACTCGCCGTGAAGACGGGAAACAAATGTTTCGGGGAAGTCGATATCGACCTGATTTTTTTCGGTGCGTCTGCCGATGCTTGTCAGATTTTTGAGATCAAAACACGCCATTGCACCCGCCCGCACGATCAGCAGTTTATTATCCTTATTGCTTTCACGATACATTACAGTATTAGCCATAAAACACACCGCCAAGTAAAATTGAAAATTGAAAGTGGAAAACTGCAATGGACAAACCATCACAATGGAACAAGTATAGCACATTTCGGAGCGTTTGTACATACAGAAATCCCCATATTTTGCCGGCAAACCGCACAAAAAACCGACCCTCCGCTGTTTTCGGAGAGCTGGTCCGGTATGAAGGATCGTCTGTCATGGAAATAATTGAGAATGCTATAAAAAGAGGCCTGATGATTGTCACGTCATCAGACCCTTTGTTATTACAGTATGCTGTTTTGTCTGAAACGGAAAACCGCAGCAGTTCCTGTGCTGTCAGACTGCATTATTTGAAGTACTCTGTGCCGCTCTCAAAGATCAGCTGGTCTTTTTCAAACGGCGTGTTGAAATACAGGTTTGTACCCTTTCTTTCGGAATGTCCCATCTTGCCCAGTACACGGCCGTCCGGAGAGGTAATGCCCTCGATAGCGCAGACAGAGCCGTTCGGGTTGTAGGTGATGGTATCGGCGGGCTTGCCGTCAGGAGAAACGTACTGTGTAGCGACCTGTCCGTTTTCGATCAGTCTGCGGAGTACATCATCATTTGCCACAAAACGTCCTTCACCGTGAGAAATCGGTACAGCGTGGATATCACCGACATTGACCTTTGCCAGCCAGGGAGATTTGACAGAGGTAATGCGGGTATATGCCATACAGGAAATATGACGGCCGACGGTGTTGAAGGTCAGTGTCGGATCATCGGGCTTCAGGTCAACGATTTCGCCGTAGGGCACAAGACCGAGTTTGATAAGCGCCTGAAAACCGTTGCAGATACCCAGCATCAGACCATCACGCTTTTTCAGCAGGGTGTTGACAGCTTCTGCCACTCTCGGATTACGGAAAGTCGTTGCAATGAACTTACCGGAACCGTCCGGCTCGTCACCGCCGGAAAATCCGCCGGGGAGCATAATCATCTGTGATTCGTTAATCATTCTGACCATTTCATCGATTGTTTCTTCGATATCGGAAGGTCTGAGGTTGCGCACAATCAGGAGCTGCGGGTCTGCGCCAGCCTTTTCAAAAGCTCTTGCGGTATCTACTTCGCAGTTTGTGCCGGGGAATACCGGAATAAACACCTTCGGTTTTGCCGTTCTGACAGCAGGGGAAGAGGTGTGTCTTTCTGTATACAGCGGAATATCAAAATGATGCGCCGGACAAGCTGCCTTGACAGGGAATACACTCTCCAATTTGTTTGTCCATGCGTCAATCAGTGCATCAATTGCCAGTGCTGTGCCGTTGACAGTAATCATACCGTCATCTGTGGTCGTACCCAGTTCATAGGACAGGACAGCTTCGTCCAGTGCGGCACCGTCTGCCAGTTCGAGCAGCAGAGAACCGTTCAGCGGAGCGAACAATTCATCGTTCGTCAGTTCTTTCGCAAAGCGGAAACCAATCTTGTTGCCGAAGCTCATTTTTGCAGCAGCAGCGGCAGCACCGCCTTCTTTGACGGTATAAGCGGACAGGACTTTTCCGTCCTTCATCAGTGCATAGACTGCCCTGTACATTGCCGTGAGCTTTTCCCAGTCAGGCATCAGGGAAGCCTTGTCCTCCGGTACAGGTACATAAATGACCTTTGAACCGGCCTTTTTGAATTCAGCGGAAATGGTCTTTGAGGCTTTCGTCATTGCAACGGCAAAGCTGACGAGGGTAGGCGGTACGTCAAGATCTTCAAATGAACCGGACATACTGTCCTTACCGCCGATAGACGGCAGACCTAACTTTAACTGTGCCGTCAGTGCGCCCAGCAAAGCGGCGGCAGGCTTGCCCCAGCGGGAAGGAACGTCGTGCAGACGCTCGAAATACTCCTGAAACGTCAGGCGGGCCGTCATGGGGTCAGCACCGATCGCCAGCAGCTTGGAAAGGGACTCTACCACTGCATAAGCTGCGCCGTGGAAGGGACTCCAGCGGGAAACAGCGGGAATATAGCCGTAGGACATCGCGGTAGCATCATCTGTTTCGCCATGAAGCACCGGAATCTTCGCCGCCATAGCGTCCTGCGGGGTCAGCTGTGTCACCCCGCCGAAGGGCATCAGTACGGTAGCAGCACCGATACTGCTGTCGAAACGCTCACACAAGCCTTTCTGGGAGCAGACCTCCAGACGGGAAAGGTTCTCGGCAAATGCCTCTGCAGCGGGTTTATCCGCAAGTACAGCGGGCGC
>CADCQO010000038.1 GCA_902803585.1 uncultured Ruminococcus sp. | reverse complement strand
TTAGTCACTGTTAACCCGCCCTGTCTGCTGCACCAAAATGGAAATTTACACCAGAAGCCAGTCAGAAAACAGCAGCAAAGCGTCATCTGCTGAACTTGCATACTTTCAGAAAAAGTGTATAATAGACAGTGAAGCATCTGACCGGAAAAGGAGAAAAACATATGTTCAGAGAAGTTGTACGCAAAAAGCAGAGCCTCAGCCGTGAGGAATGTATCCGTATCCTGAAAACCGAAAAGCGCGGTGTGCTGTCGGTCAATGGAGATGACGGCTACCCCTATGGTCTGCCCATCAACCATTATTACAGCGAAGCAGACGGAAAGCTGTATTTTCACAGCGGAAAAACCGGACACAAAACAGATGCCCTTTTACGGGACAGCAGGGTGTCCTTCTGCGTATATGACAGCGGATACCGCAAAGAGGGCGAATGGGCACTGAATATCAAAGGCGTGATCGTTTTCGGACGGGTGGAAATTCTCGATGACCACAACAAAGCGATTCGTATCTGCCGTGAGCTGAGCTATAGCTTTACTGATGACCGTGAATATATCGAAAACGAGATCAGCCGTTTCGGTGCGGGTGTGCTGGTTTTTGCGCTGACACCGGAACATATGACTGGAAAACAGGTCAGGGAAGCGTAACAGGAAAGGAGCATTTTATGAAGCGTGTTGAATTGTTTACAGACGGAGCATGCAGCGGTAATCCGGGCGCCGGCGGCTGGGGAGCTATCCTGCGTTATAACGGACACGAAAAGGAATTGTCGGGTGGTGAATCCCAGACCACCAATAACCGCATGGAGCTGATCGCCGTCATTGAGGGACTGAAAGCACTGAAAGAACCCTGTGAGGTACATCTGACGAGCGATTCGCAGTATGTATGCAACGCCATTACAAAAGGCTGGGCAAGAACATGGAAGAAAAACAACTGGATCAAGAGTGACAAGTCTAAGGCAAAGAACCCCGAATTGTGGGACGAACTGCTGTCTTTGCTGGACATTCATCACCTGACCGTCACATGGGTAAGGGGACACAACGGCCACCCTGAAAACGAACGCTGTGACGCTCTGGCAGTCATACAGGCAAAAAAACACGCAAAATGACGGCTTGCATAAAATCACCATAGCAAAATTTTCCAGAAACGCAAAAATGCACCTCTTGTCAGATGTTCTACTGCACTATCTGACAAAGGGGTGCATTTCAATTATAACCGGAACAGACAGCCGGCTTTTGCTGGCAGGAAACTTTCCGCTTCATGAAAACCGATGCTTTTTCAGTTTTCCGATTTCCGCCGGTTATTGTAGAGGAACATAAGCACCGCCATTGATACAATGACAACGTAACCGATCAGGCTGTAAATATCGGGAATCTCGCCCAGAAAAACAAAGCCCAGCAGGGTAGCGAAAATGATCTGTGAATAATCGTATATGCTGATTTCTCTTGCAGGTGCGTGACAATAGGCGGCTGTAATGCTGAACTGCCCGCCTGCCGCTGCCAGACCTGCCCCCAAAAGCATCAGCAGCTGCCACCACTCCATCGGGTGATAGTCGAATATCAGAAACGGCAGCATACACACGCATGAAAACGTGGAAAAGAAAAACACGATCAGCGAGCCGTTTTCTTTGCGCTGACCCAGTATGCGGACGGCGGTATATGCCAGTCCCGCACACATACCGCCAAATAACCCGACAGCGGACGGAAACAGGTCGATATTCTGAAAGGACGGCTTGATGACGAACAATGTGCCGATAAACGCTATGAATACCGCCGACCCCTGTAAAAACGTCAGTTTCTCTTTCAGAAAAATCAGCGAGAAGATAATCACGAAAAACGGCGACATTTTGTTAAGGATAGACGCATCAGACAGCGGAATGTGTCCAAGTGCATAGAAATTACAGACAATTCCTATCGTACCGATGGAGGAACGCAGGAGCAGAAACTTCAGATTGCCCTTTTTCCACCGGAAACTGGCTTTCTGACGCAACAAAACCCCTGCCGCAAAAATCAGCGCGACCAGATTGCGGAAAAAACTTTTCTGGAAAGCGGGAAGATCTCCCGATAACCGTACAAACAAGTTCATGACGGCAAAACAAAACGCCGACAGGATAATATAGATGATTGCCCTGTATCTGCCGCTGATCTTTTTCATTGCCGTCACTTCCTTTTGGTTTTTATCAGAACAAGTAGGAAAGGTTGGTATCTGCCGAGAGGTTGTCCAACGAGTACAGCAGAAGCACCGCATCTGCCTTTTCCTGTTCCGCCAGAGCGGAAACTTCTTTTTTGTAGTAGCGCAGGTCTACCATAATAATATTGCGGTAGTGCTGAGAGAGGAACGGAACGATCGTATGGGCGTAGGAATCCTTGATAACGATCAGTGTGCCGTCCTTGACATCAGTATTCGTGATTTTGACAAGACTATGGTTGCCGTCCAGAAATACGGGATATTTATCATCATTCTCAAGCTGGTCACGGAAGAAATAGCTTTCGCCGGTTTTACTGTCCGAGCCGTCCTTGATTTCTACCTTCACAGCGTCTTTCGACTGCTTGCGGCTGCTCCACAGTTCCATACTGTCGGGCATCAGAAACCACAAAGCCGCCTTTGCGTAAGATGTGCCGTAAAAGTCCTCTATTGTTTCCTTATCAAAATCCTGTTCAGACAAGGGTTCATAACCCATCGTCTTTCCCAGTGTCCGATAGCACTCAAAAGCTCCCTGAGAGGTCCAGTGGTGGTCGGTCTTGTAGTAGAGCTGTTTGCTGTCAGCCTCCTGCAGGAAGGTTTCCTTTACATCTATGAATCTGATATTCTTTCCCAGCTTGTCACGAAACGTATCTATCCAGCAATCGTCCTTATATTCTTCATGGTTCCAAGGCAGTTTATCACTGTTTACATAGCCTGAAGAAGGAACCACTGTCATATAAACGGGAATATCCGAGCTGTCAGCATATTCCTTGACATACTGTGCATTTTTCAGCAGGTTCTCGTCTGCCTTTGTCGGCTTCGGAAACAGATAACCGTCCTGACCGAGATAAATCCCCTTTGAGCCGTTACGCCCTGACAGCAGGTCATAATCGGCATTCAGACCGACAAAAAAGTTTCTGCCCGGCATATGGTCGGAAAGATAGGTGTCAAGATTTTTCTGGAAATCGCCGTTGAACAGCGTTTCTGCATTCAGCTCCGGAAAATCTGCCAGTGTACGCTTTTCCTGCGGAGAGTAGTTTTCTTTGGGCAGTGCCACCCACAAAACCATCATCACAAAGATGAAGCCGCAAAAAATGATGGTCGGCAGATACTTAAAAACATTCTTTACTTTCATACTGCTGCCTCCCTATCAGAATTTAAAGTACAGGAACGGGTTGTAGCTGCTGCTTGCCAGAGATGCCGTACACAACAGCAGAGAAAGCACACAGCCTACATTGTCTATCACCATCTGTACCGGACGCACCTTGATTTTGTGGTAAATTGTCGTAAACAGCGGTGTGGAAACCAGTGCCGCCACGACAAGCAGAGGAATGTAGTTGAGAACAGTCGGTACGATGTCCCCGCTCATCATGAAGCCGTCCGAACCGAACAAACGCCCGACAAAAACGCCCATTTCTCTCATATCCTCGAAATAGAACAGTACCCAGCCCAGTATAATGAGAATCAGCGAGTAAATGTGTCCGATAAAGGCAGGCAGTTTTTTCAGCAGTTTCAGCAGGAAGGATTTTTCGATAATCAGCAGAATACCGAAATAAACACCCCACAAAATGAAGTTCCAGCTCGCACCGTGCCACAGACCCGTCAGGAACCATACCACACAAAGGTTGATGATCTGACGTGCCAGCCCCTTGCGGTTGCCGCCCAGCGGAATATAGACATACTCTCTGAACCATGTACCGAGAGAAATGTGCCAGCGCCGCCAGAATTCTGTGATGCTGCGGGAAATATAGGGATAGTCGAAATTCTTGATAAACTCAAAGCCGAACATCTTGCCAAGACCGATCGCCATATCCGAATAACCGCTGAAGTCGAAATAGATTTGGAAGGTGTAGGCGATGATGCCGACCCATGCTCCCAGCGCACCGCTGGACTCCCCGCTTTTGCGGACGGTGTCCCAGAGAATACCCATCTGGTTTGCCAGAAGCACCTTTTTCGCCAGACCGATTAAAAACAGCTTCACACCATCCGTAAACTGCTGTAAGTTTTCACGGCGGTGCACCAACTGTTCCGCTACGTCCTGATAGCGGACAATCGGACCTGCGATCAGCTGCGGGAACAAGGATACATAAGTACCGAAGTCGATGAAATTTTTCTGTACTTTTACCGTATTGCGGTATACATCAATCGTATAGGACATCGTCTGGAAGGTATAGAAGGAAATACCGATGGGAAGAGAAACCTCCAGAATCGGTATGTTCAGGAACGGCAGCACAAACTGGAGTGTTTCCCCGATAAAACCGACATACTTGAAGAAGCCAAGCAGACCGAGGTTCAGAATGACCGCTATCACCAGTATCAAGCGGGAAAGGCTCTTTTTTTGCCGCCTTGCCCCTAAAAGGATACCCGCTATATAGTTGATGAGGACAGATACCATCATCAGCAGAACAAGCATTGGTTCGCCCCATGAGTAAAAAACAAGGTCAACGACAAAGAGCGTCAGATTACGGAAACGTTTTGGTGTAACATAATAAAGTGCCAGAACAACCGGCAGAAATCCGAATAAAAAGATAAAGCTCGAAAAAACCAAACAAACACCCCTCCTGAACAGAATGAAATCCGTTCGCAAAAAAATGCAGAACGGATTTGCTGTTGATTTACATTATCCCTTGATGCTCTCGCTGAAAATCTTCTTGATCGCATCTGCATTATCAGAAATGACAAGAGATACATACAGACCGTCTGTGTCAACGGTTGCCTTCTCGATCATTGCTGCCTGCTCAGGGGTATAATTCTTGATAACATTGTAAATGGAGTCGAGGTTAGCCTTGAGCTTTTCCTGAATGGTGGGAACATCGCCCTCCGCTTTTGCCTTGATATAGATGATCTGATCCTGTGTAACGCCGTCATTGCAGTACATTCCGGCAAAATCGCTCATCTGGTCTTCCGAAATACCAAAGGTACGCATAATACGCTTTGCGGTATAGTCAGAAGTGTCACCCGGCATCTTTACTTCTGTCTTTACCTTTTCCAGAGCGGTCTGAAGAGCAGAAGAAGAAGAAGCGTCTTTGCTTTCCTGCGAATCATCTGTTTTGCTCTCAGCGGACGCTGTGCTGGAAGCCGGTGCAGTACTGCTTGTGCCTTTGCTGTCGCTGTTGTTGCCGCAAGCACAAAGCGCAAGGGTAAGGGCTGCTGCTGTCAGTGCAATAAAAATTCTTTTCATGGTCATTTTTCCTTTCTTTTTCCAGTTTACTTATTGTATCTGAATGGTATTATGCCACATGGCTCTTAAGATAGCTGACCCACGCTTCACAGCCTGCATCAGAAAAATGCAGACCCATTGCTGTCGGGTCGCCGCAATAGGAATACACGAGATTGCCGTAACCGTCATCCACTGCTGAGGCAACATCCAAGTAGATATACCCTCTTTCCTCACAGATGGGCTGTATGCGCCGGTCAAACTCTGCAATCGTGGTATTGTTCAGGTCGGTCATCTGCATATTTTCCAGCATCGGCGTAACCGACTGAACGTAAATTACCGCATTCGGACAGCGTGACTCTATTTTGGCTGTCAGGCTTTTCATGCCCTCAACCGCACCGTCCACGCCGTACAAGCCGATATCGTTCATGCCCAGCATAATGAATATCTTGTTCGGCTGCAGCATGGCGACACCGTCCTCAACAGTGTATTTCACACCATTATAGACAGGGTGTACATTGTCCTCGTGGTCGTAGCTCCACTGTGCATTGTTGTAGCCCAGACTGCCCGCACAAAGGAAGTCTGCACTGCCAAGAGAGCCGTAATCCGCATAGTAGGAGAGCTTCAGCGTTACACTGTCACCGACAAACACTGCATCATCAAACCAGTCGGCGCTGACCGTTTCACCGCTGATATCCGGTCGGGGTCTGGGTTCACGGCTGCTTTCTTCCTGCTCTTCGGAACTCTCGTCTGACGCTTCTTCGGAAACCTCGTCTGATTCTTCTTCGGAAACCTCGCTTGATTCTTCTTCGGAAACCTCGCTTGATTCTTCTTCGGAAGCCTCGCTTGATTCTTCTTCGGAAACCTCGCTTGATTCTTCTTCAGAAACCTTGTTTGATTCTTCTTCGGAAACTTTACCCGATGATTCTCCGGAAAACTTTTCCGACTGTTCCTCAGAAACAGCCTGAGAGGATTTCTGCCGGCTGCTTTCAGGTTGAGAAGCCTTCTTTTTTGCTTCGGAAGACTCCTGTTTTTTGGAAGATTCCTCCGCAGAAACAGCCGACTGTTCCACACTTGCCTGTACAGAAGATTCTGTATGCAGGGAACTGTCTGTGGGCTTGTTATTTTTGCCACCGCAGGAACACAGCGCCAGACTCAGCGCCGCCGCCGTCAGAACGGTCAACAGTTTTTTCATATGGCACTTCCTCATTGTACGTGTTTTTTCAGGTAATCTACCCAGACACTGCAACCGGTATCTGAGAAATGCAGTCCCATTGCATCGGGATCGCCGCAGTATTCATATACCAGATTACCGCTGCCGTCCTCCATCGCAGAAGAAACATTCAGCCACTTACAGCCCTTTTCCTCTGCAATTGTCTTTGCTTTTTCGTTGAACTGTGCAATGGTGGTATTGTTCAGGTCAGTCAGCTGCATATTTTCGAGCATCGGTGTAACAGACTGAATATAGATCACTGCATCAGGGCAGCTTTCTTTCAGTTTGTCGACAACCTCCTGCATAGCTTCGGCTGCACCGTCTACACCGTACAGACCAATATCATTCATACCCAGCATGACAAACATCTTCTTGGGGTTAATCATCTTTGCACCGTCAAAAATGGTATACTTTTCGCCCTCATAGACAGGATGCACATTGTCCTCATGGTCGATATCCCACAGGCAGTTGTTATAGCCCAGACTGCCCGCACAAAGGAATACAGCATCACCGACTGCACCGGTATCGGCGTAGTAAGACAGTTTCAAAGTAACGCTGTCACCAATAAACAGGGCATCGTTGAACCAGCTTGTATCAACAGGCTCACCTGCCGGCTGTGCGGAAGACTCTTCTGCTTTGGAAGATTCTTCTGTCTTGGAAGATTCCTCAGTTTTGGAAGACTCTTCTGTTTTGGAAGATTCTTCTGTCTTGGAAGTTTCTTCGCTCGCAGCACTTACCTGAGAAGACGCTGAGGAAGAACCGGAAGCTGCGGGTGCGTTTCCCGACTTCTGACAGCCTCCCAACAATGCAGCCGCTCCCAAAGCAGCCGCCAGCAACAATATTTTCAACTTCATTTTTTTCACGCTCCGATAATCAATCTTTCCTTATCTCTGAACAGGACACTTTTTTATTGTAATCCTGAAATGCCTTGATGTCAACAACATTTGACAGAGAAACCATAAAAAAGCCATTTTCTTTTTTCGTTTTTTTGCCCGAAATGACAAAATTGTCACTACATCGTCCTATTGACGGCACAGGAAACTGCACTGCTTGTGGTCAGAACCAATCACCGTATTCCGGCAAGAAAAAGCATCAATTCATGATTGTTTGCCCGAATGACCTGCATTGCCGGAAACAGCAGTTTCTCCATGCACAACATCATCGTTGGCGTGGGAAATCAGATAATCAAATTGCAATCTCCAAAGCTGAAGAATCGGTAATGCTCCTGCACAGCTACCTCATAGGCGTGTTTCACCTTTTCAAAATCCGAAAAAGCTGACACCAGCATGATAAGGGTGCTTTCGGGCAAATGAAAGTTAGTGATCAGACCGTCCAGCACTTTGAAGGTAAAGCCGGGATAAATAAAAATATCCGTCCAGCCTTCGCTCGCCTTGATACAGCCTTCCTTAGCAGCTACGGTTTCCAGTGTGCGACAGCTTGTTGTCCCCACAGAAATAACCCTTCCGCCGTTCTGCTTTGTCCTGTTGATAAGTTCTGCTGTTTCCTGCGGCAGTTCATAATGTTCTGCGTGCATTTTATGTTGTGTCACATCGTCCACCTTGACGGGGCGGAACGTGCCCAGACCCACATGAAGCGTCACAAAGCCGATATTCACGCCCTTGTCCTTTACCTTTTGCAGCAGTTCCTTTGTAAAATGCAGTCCTGCGGTAGGTGCTGCCGCTGAACCAAGCTCACGGCTATACACTGTCTGATAGCGTTCCTTGTCTTTGAGTTTTTCGTGAATATACGGCGGCAGAGGCATTTGTCCCAGCTTGTCAAGATTTTCATAAAAGCTGCCGTCACACGCAAAATCAACAATTCTGTTACCGTCTTCCATCACATCAGTGACCGTACAGTGCATGACACCCCCGCCGAAGGTAAATGTCGACCCGATTTTCGCTTTTCTGCCGGGCTTTGTCAGGCATTCCCACTGTTTGCCTGCAACATTTCTGAGCAGCAGGAACTCCACATTCGCACCGGTATCGTCCTTTGTGCCGAAAATCCTCGCCGGCAGCACTCTGGAATCGTTCAGGATAAGACAATCGCCTTTCCGAAGATAATCGAGTATGTCATAAAAATGACGGTGAGCCAATGCACCGGTTTTTCTGTCCATCACCAATAAACGGGAATGATCCCTCGGCTCAATGGGTGTCTGTGCAATCAGTTCTTCGGGCAGGTCATAATAAAAGTCGCTTGTTTTCATTTGCCCTTGTTCTCCCCTTTTGTCTTTTTCATCAGCTTTCTTCATTATACACCACACCTGCCAAAAAGCAAGTTACAAGCCTGCAACCAATACGGCTGAAAGCTGAAAAATGCGGTCAGGCTTCTGTTCTTGAACCACATTTCAGTAAAAAAGGACTGTCCGATACCATATGGCACCGGACAGCCTTGATATGTCAGAAAAATTTGCGGGAAATTATGCCTTGGGGCCTGCAGCTACCAACGCTTTGCCTGCTTCATTTGTTTCGTACTTCTTGAAGTTCTTGACAAATCTTGCAGCCAGATCCTTAGCCTTCTCTTCCCATACAGAAGCATCTGCATAGGTATCTCTCGGATCAAGGATACCGCTGTCTACGCCGGGCAGCTCTGTGGGTACTTCAAAATCAAAGTACGGAATCTTCTTAGTGGGAGCATTCTTAATATCACCGTTCAGGATAGCATCGATAATACCTCTTGTATCCTTGATGGTAATTCTCTTGCCTGTGCCGTTCCAGCCGGTGTTGACAAGATAAGCCTTTGCGCCGCTCTTCTGCATTCTCTTTACGAGTTCCTCAGCGTACTTTGTGGGGTGCAGCTCAAGGAAAGCCTGACCAAAGCAAGCGGAGAAAGTAGGTGTAGGCTCAGTAATACCGCGTTCTGTACCTGCCAGCTTTGCTGTGAAGCCGGAGAGGAAGTAGTACTGTGTCTGCTCAGGTGTCAGGATAGATACCGGCGGCAGTACACCAAAAGCATCGGCGGAGAGGAAAATAACATTATCAGCAGCAGGACCGGAAGAAATGCCGTTAACATTCTTTACGATCTTCTCGATATGCTCAATCGGGTAGGATACACGGGTATTTTCGGTAACGCTCTTGTCGTCAAAGTCAATGGTGCCGTCCTCGGCCACGGTAACATTCTCCAGCAGGGCA
>CADCQO010000037.1 GCA_902803585.1 uncultured Ruminococcus sp. | reverse complement strand
CCGTGTATAATGAAGAAAAATATATAGAGGCATGTTTGCGATCCATTCTTGCCAATACAGTACAGCCGTATGAGATTATTGTAGCGGACGGCGGTTCGAAAGACAAAACAAAGGAACTGGTACAGAAGTTTCCGGAGGTGACGCTGGCAAATAATCCGAAAAGAACAGCCGCTTCAGGAAGGAACGTGGGAATTGCATGTGCAGCGGGCGATATTATCGCTTTTACAGACGGAGACTGCCTTGTTGAAAAACACTGGATCGAAAGCATAGATCACGTTTTCGAGGATGGTTCCGTTGACGGGATAGGCGGAAAAGTAATAGCACATCAGGCAGAAAATGAATATGAACAATTCTGGAATCATCTTGCGTGGAGTATTCTGATGAATTTCGGAGATGAGCCATATCGTGTGAAAAATCGTACCATGAACGATGCTTTTGTTACAGCAAATTGTGCCTATCGCAGAAAATTGCTGGAGGAACTGAATGGCTTTGATGAATGGTTCGGAAATAATGCGGAAGACATCGATTTAAGCTGGCGGGCACTGAAACAGGGGGCACATTTGCTGTATTATCCTGATGCGGTCATCTATGCTCACGGCGTTACAACGATGAAAGGAATCAAGGCTAAAAGTTTTCGCAACGGTATTTCAAGCTGTAAACTGCAAAAACGGTATGGAGGACACATCAATTACGACTGGAATATCTATAAGATGTGGTTCAAAACGCTGATAAAAATTTTTCGATGGAAAAAGATGGAAAAGATGCAGTTTGCCGAACTATCATGGCACTTACTCGGCAAATACTACGGCAGTTTCAAGTACCATGTATTCAACATATAGATGAATGGACAGGGGATAGGATAGAGTTGTCAATTTTTCAGGAGGTGTGGGGGAGTGAAGGATTCGGAATTGTTGGCACCTGTGGGGACGTTATCGGCATTAGTTCCGATGATCGAAGCGGGAGCCGATGCGGTTTATGTAGGTTTGTCAGGTTTAAGTTCCAGACCGCAGTCGGCTGATTTTACTATACAGGAAATCCGTTATGCAGCGGCAATTTGTCATGACCATCATGTCAAACTGCACGTTGCTGTAAACTGCTGTATCAGGGAAACGATGTTGGAGCAGACAAAAGCACTTCTGCAGGAACTGGACAATATAGGTATAGATGCGGTAATTCTGGCAGATTGGGGTCTGATTGCCTATGCTGTCAGACAAATGAAGCATACAGAGGTTCATGCCAGTACATTATTAGGTACTTACAATACACCGACTGTCCGCTATTTACAGCAAATCGGCGTAAAAAGGCTGGTTTTTTCTACGAATCTTTATATCGATGAAATCGCCTCGATGATTGCCTCTGTGCCTGAAATGCAATATGAATTTGTAGCTGACGGCGGTATCTGTTTTAATGACAACCGTATCTGCGAATTGCCACATCTTCATGACGGTGAAAATTACCGTGTGTACTGCCGTCAGCCCTATATCCTTACGATGGACGGTCAGATACAAAAAGCACTGCCAATCCATGCAGAAAGTATTTCTTCTGCGGAAATTGCCGCTATGTACCTTGAATTAGGGTTGTATTCATTCAAGGTGGAAGGGCGTACCGCAGATTATCATAAAGTTGTGCGTCGGGTACAGAAACTGCGAAAAATGCTTGACGAAGCCTCAGAGCATCTGACAAATAAAAATTCTGTCCTGCACTATATTTCAAGAATGCGAAAGCGACAGTAAGGAGCGGATAAACAGATGAAGCAATGGGCAGGATTGTCACAATATGATGATATAACAAAGGAAAAACTGGCAGCGTCACCTTTTGACGGCTATGTTATCGGTGATTTGTTCTGCAGTAAAAAAATGTTTGCTTACGGAGAAGCAGGGCTGTATCGTTTTGCAGATGTTTTGCAGGCGGTAAACAAAGAAATGATGTATCAGAGCAAAATGTATCTTACGGACAGGGTGTTTTCTGATGAAATGTGCAAAATTCGTTTTCTGCATGAAAAATGCGGAGTCAATAAAGTTCTGGTGCAGGATATCGGTCTGGCACTGAGCATAAGGGAAGCTTTTCCGTCCGCAGAGGTAATATGGAGCCGTATGGGAAGAAACAGAAATTCTATCATGAACCATAGTATGCTTGATTTTCTGCTGTCGATGGGCGTCAGAGCAATAGAAACTGATGATACGCTCAAAGCCTCTCTGGTAGCAAATTATATGAATGTATATGCAGTATATGGTGCAGTAAGATATCATACTCTGTCAAGAGATTGCTATTGCCGTTACTTGCTGAATCACTTTGACGGTTCCTGCGAAAGAGAATGTCTGAAAAAGAAAATGACATTGTCACACGAGGGTTTTTCTATGACGGTAAATGGTCATATGCTGGGTGAAAGACTGGTGTATAACGAAAGTGATGAATATTTTTCGGTGATG
>CADCQO010000036.1 GCA_902803585.1 uncultured Ruminococcus sp. | reverse complement strand
CCGCATTAGCATAGTTTCTCATATTGACAGAGGGCATTCTTTTGGGATTGGAACCATAGAACCAGAAATCAAGTTCGCCGTCATCATCAAACTGAACAGCCAGAGGCAGGGTTTTGTTGACAATCTCCTGTACCGTGCCGTTACGGTAACGAGTGGTCATAGAACCGGACATATCCAGCACCAGAGCTACACGAGCGACACAATTTTGAAGCTGACGTTTTTCCAGTTCCACCTGAAGCGGCTTTGCCAATGAAACCAACTGCGGTGCTTCCTTCTGCAATTTTTTCTCCAGAGAAATTTTATTAGATGCTGGCTGTGCAGCACCTGCAGGCATAGCAGACTGTGCCTGAGGATAAGCGGAAGAAGGCTGGGAACCATACGCACCTGCAGGCATAGCAGACTGTGCCTGAGGATAAGCGGAAGAAGGCTGAGAACCATACGCACCTGCAGGCATAGCAGACTGTGCCTGAGGATAAGCAGGAGAAGGCTGGGAACCGTACGAAGGCGCAGAATTTTGACCATAGGTAGGTGTGGAATTGGCATTATAAGCAGGAGCAGCATAGGCAGAAGACATCTGATAAGATGGAGCAGGAGGCGCAGCGTTAAAATTGGGGGCAGAACCATAGGCAGAGGACATTTCATAAGAGGGAGCTGGCGCAGAAACATTAAAATTCGGTGCAGGATTATAAGCAGAAGCCATTTCAAAAGATGGTACAGATGCCGTGTTTCCATAGGTTGGAGTCTGCTGTTGTGCCTGTGCGGGATTGTTGTAGGCGGGGGCTTGCTGTTGTGCCTGTGCGGGAGTATTGTAGGCGGGGGCTTGCTGTTGTGCCTGTGCGGGGGCATCATCAGAACTTTCCTCACCGCCATAGGCACGGAGCAGGTCACTTAATCCGCCATTAAAGCCGCTTGCTACTGCGGCAAAGCGCCAAACATCCTTACGGTAAATTTCAACAGAGATAATGGCTTTTTCTTCATGAAAATCATGGCCGGTGAGAGTCATATTGACCACCGGCTGCTGATTTTGCAGAATTGTCAGTGTATGAGAGGAAATATTTCCCATATTGCCGTTACCGTCAATACTGACAGTAAACACAAGCTTGTTGATAGAAGCGGGCAGCTGGTTGAGATGAAGTGTAAAGCGTGCTTCCCCGTTATTATCAACATAAGCAATTTCACCTGCGGGAGAATTTATCTGATTATAAAAAACCATATAACGGTCATCGGAAAGTTTTCCGTTGTTATCCACGCCAAAACAGCAGTAGTCATAAACTGCATTGCCATTGACTTTCATTGCTACGACAATTTCACCGTTCGGGTTTGCATATTTTTCGATTTTATCTCTGAAACCACGTTGTATGTTCATAAGACTGCCTCCATAAAATCAAATTGTTGTCAATTCCATTGTAAAGCATTTGAATGTTTTTTTCAAGATTATCGGAAAAATTTCGTAAAAAAAGAAAAGGGCAGAAAATAAAGTGCAGAAAATAGAATCGATTTTTCAAAACAAGACGAATGCACTCCTTGACAGCGGGAGTACTGCGCCGTATAATAGGGAAGTGCTAAATGACTATAATCAAGGAGACGTTTAAAATGAAACGATTCTTTACGATCCTGATCTGCAAAATTCTCCGGTGGGTCGGCAAGCTTGTAGGAAAGGGCAGCAGTCTGCCGGGCAAGGCAGCACTGAAACTCTGCCCCGATATTCTGAGCAGAGTGAAGCTCCCGCCGTATATCATCGCTGTTACAGGCAGTAACGGAAAAACTTCCACTGTGGAAATGATCGCTCATCTCCTGACAAAGAACGGCAAGAACGTAGCATGGAACAAAGAAGGTTCCAACCAGATAGAGGGTGTCACCACTTTAGTTCTCAGTAATTCCACACTTGGCGGTAAGGTGAAAAGCGATATTTTGCTGATTGAAAGTGACGAACGTTTTGCCCGTTATACTTTCCGCTATATCAAGCCCACACATTACGTTATTACCAACCTTTATCGTGATCAGCTTACCCGTAACGGCCACCCCGAATGGGTTTATGATGCACTGGCAGACAGCATTCATGATGGTATGCAGTTAATCCTGAATGCGGACGACCCGTTGGTATCGCATTTCGGATACGGAAAGAAAGATGTTTTGTGGTTCGGCGCAAATGAACTTCCCACAGATACTGACCGGAATACCAGTGTTTATAACGATGGTGCTTACTGTCCTCATTGCAAACAGCCGATGACCTACTCCACCCGCCATTATAACCATATCGGACACTATCAGTGTACCTCCTGCGGGTATCATCGCCGCGATACCGATTATACCATCACTTCTGTTGACTTGGATAAGGGAGAGATGGTAATTGACGGGAAAAATAAGATCACGCTGGCACTGCGTTCGCTTTACAATATGTATAACCTTCTGGCGGCGTACACGGTTGGGTCTGTTGTAGGACTGGACGGTCAAAAGATAGCGGAAGATCTGAGCGATTACGTTATGAAAAACGGAAGAGTCGTGTCCTTTTCTATTGGTAAACGTGAAGGAACGCTTCTGGTTTCCAAACACGAGAACAGCATTTCATATGACCAGTCCATGCGTATTGCAGCCGCTGATAAACGAGGCTGTGACGTGATGATTATTGTAGATGCCATCAGCCGGAAATATTTTACAGGCGATGTTTCATGGCTGTGGGATATTGATTTTGAAATGCTGCAGAACGAAAATGTCCATGAAATTATTCTGGCGGGCACTTACTGCAATGATCTCGCAGTACGTTTCAGCTATACAGACATACCGGAGGAACGTATTAAAATCTTCAAGTCGATCGAAGATGCTTATCATTATCTTGACAGTGACCGTTCAGAATATATCTATACCATTACTTGTTTTTCGGACAAGGGCAAGTTCCTGAGCCTGCTGTGAGGAGGACGTATACATGAAATTATTGCATTTTTACTACGACATTATGAATCTCTACGGAGAATATGCGAATCTTCTGGCACTGGGCAGGATACTTCAAAAGAGCGGTATAGAGTATACCGTTGATAAGCGTTCCTTTTCAGACGAAGTAAATTTGGAGGAATACGATTTCATTTATATCGGTTCAGGTACAGAACGCAACCGCAACGCAGTAATGGCGGATATGCAGCGGTATAAAGAGGCACTGAGGACTTTTATTACGAATGACCGCCCGATACTGATGACAGGAAACTCTTTTGAGATGCTGGGACAGTCTGTTACAGATGCTCTTGGCAGCCAGCACGAAGGGTTAGGACTGTTCCATTTTACCGTCAAAGAGCAAAACAAAGTACGCACGACAGCGGATACCATTGTCACAGCAGATTTTTGTGATAAACCGCTGGTTGGCTTTGTCAATAAGTGCAGTCAGATAGAGGGAATCACCTCGCCGCTGTTTGATGTAAAAATGGGTCTGGGCAATCAGGAAAACGACACAAAAGAGGGATTCCGGACACACAATCTTTTTGGTACACACCTGACAGGCCCCATTCTTATCAAAAACCCACATTTTCTGATCTATCTTGCACAATTGCTTGTCGGTCAGGATAAGACACTTTGCACAGACTACCTCACCTATGAAACAGCCGCTTATGAAGTAACACTTTCGGAGCTTTCCACAGGCAGCAGAGAGTAAAAAATACAGCCCCTTCAGGGAATGCAGATTTTCACCAATCTGTCCATTCTCTGGAGGGGTGTTTTGTTTTCATGACAGGTCAGAATTCAACTATCGTTTGTCGGCAGACTTGTAGAATTCAAGAAGTGTATAAAGGTCGTCAATTTCTTCCATAATATGGCGGCCATTGTCGGTATCTTTAACCAGAAGACGTTCCTTTTCAGTTTCAACATACTGAGAGTCCGATACGATGTCGATATTTTCGGAAAGGGCTTTTTCGATGCTTTCAAAGGGCTGATGTGCTTTAATGCGCAGACCGTGAGAGTTAAAAATCAGCGTGTAGCCGGCAATACCTGTTTTGGGCTGATAATCCTTGCAGAAGCCGCCATCAATAACCAACAACCTGCCGCCCGCTTTAATAGGCAGTTCTCCTCTTGCGGCAAGTACAGGCGTATGACCGTTGACGATATGCGAATGAGCAGAATAGAGATCAAACTCCCGTAAAATCATATTACAGCACTTTTCGGTTGTGTAATAGTGATAATAGGGGTCGGATTCTTCGTGCCATGTGCTTTTATCATCAATGAGGTAGCGTTCAAAAGTCTTGATATTCCGCCCGCACAGAGGAGAACGCCGTCCGCACCAGAGATACCACAGAAGATCCAGATGTTCACTGTCCTTTTCCTTGCCCAGACAGACACGGCGTACTGTTTGATCCGCAATATCCAATAAATCCCTGCCCTTATAAGTACCGTTCAGCAGAGATACACCGAAAAGGTTGCCGGATTCGTCCAGTGGAATACAGCCATGATAAAGGAGATTACCGTTATGACAAAGATACATACTGCCCTTATCCAGTAAAAAACGGATATGAGTTTGCAGACGGGTACTGGAAGTAAATGCTTCTTTCAGCTCGTCCATAACGATTCTTTCCTCTTCGGAAAGCCTGTAAGGAGCTTCCGGAGATAAAGTAGGCCATTCATTGTAATTGAGCGGATATTCCTTATCATCTATGGCAACAGTACCTTTTTCCTTGTTGATTCTGCCCAGAAGCAGCCTGTCTTTCATATCATATTCAGGGTGGCGCAGAATTGCCTGACCTTCCAGTTTGAACTGGATAACGGAAATAGTACGCAGTGCATTTTCCAAAGGATCTTTATGATGGTAAAGCTGTTCGGACAGTACTGTCAGCCGGCGCAGACTGATGCCATAACCATTTTCAAGGATACGCAGTGTATGGTATTTGATGCAGTTGCGTACAACATTAGCAATACAGACCTCGTTGCCTGCTGAAGCACCGATCCATAGTATATCATGATTGCCCCACTGAAGATCAATCGAATGATACCGCATAAGCAGATCAATGATTTTATCAGCATCAGCTCCCCTGTCAAAAATATCTCCGACAATATGCAGGTGGTCAACTGCTAAATGTTTGATAAGATTCGCCAGAGCTTCAATAAAATCATCAGCATCAATACCGATGATATTGTCGAGAATACGTTCATGGTAACGCACCTGATTGTCGTCCTCGTCTTTCTGAGCGTGAAGCAGTTCATCAATGATATAAGCATAATCTTCAGGCAGGGCTTTTCGGACTTTTGAACGGGTATATTTGGAAGAGAGCATTCTTGCCAGTTCAATCATACGGTAGAGAATCAGACGGTAGCGGTCGGCACTGATAACGTGATTCTTTTTGATCAGACGGAGCTTTTCTCTCGGATAGTAGATAATCGTGCAGATTTCTTCAATTTCTCCGTCAGAGAGTGTATTGCCATAAAGAATATCTGCTTTTTCACGAATCACACCAGCGCAGTTGTTCAGGATATGACAGAAGGCTTCATATTCTCCGTGAATATCACTCATGAAATGTTCGGTGCCTTTTGGCAGATTGAGAATAGCAGTGAGATTGATGATCTCTTTGGTAAGCGAACGCATGGTCGGATATTTTTCGGAAAGCAGACGAAGATATTTATTGCTTTGTTCCATAAAAAGAACCTCCTGAAAAATGATTAAAATTGACTGAATTTAGCGATTTTGATTTTCTTTGGTTTAATAATAGCATAAAACGATGAACAAATGGTGAACTTTTGATTAACAATGAAATAATTTGGAATATTTTGCTTGACTTTGGAAAAATATATGTTATAATGCTATCAAAGGAAAGAGGTGATTGGTGATGCTGACAGAGGAACGTTACAGAAATATTCTTGATATTCTCAATGAACGTGATGCTGCTACAGTAACGGAACTATCCGAAATGATCGGCGTTTCAGCATCAACAATCCGGCGTGATCTGACAGTACTGGATCATGACGGAAAGCTGAGAAAGGTTTTCGGCGGTGCTACTGCCATCAATCCGACACAAGGAACACTGGAAGACGAGGTAACAGTCAGAGATCACCTGATGTCGTCAGAAAAAGAACTGATTGCGGAATATGCAGCAGGATTGATTCACGATGACGATTTTATTTATATCGACTCAGGCACTACAACGTCACGCCTGATAGACCATATCAGCGGCACAAAAGCGACTTTTGTCACGAATGGCATTATCCACGCACAGAAACTCTTGTCAAAAGGAGTAAAAGCCTATATGATCGGCGGGCGTATCCGTCCGGTGACAGCTTCAGTTGTTGGCTCAGAAGCGATACGCTGTCTTCTGAAATATAATTTCACGAAAGCGTTTGTCGGTACGAACGGCATTGATGTAACAGCAGGTTTTACCACACCTGACAGCGATGAAGCTCTCATCAAGGAGAAAGCCATTGAAAAAAGCTTTGCTGTTTTTGTACTGGCGGATCACAGTAAATTCAGGCGAGTCTATCCTGTTACGTTTGCAGAACTGAAAAAGTGCTGTATCATAACGGATAAGCTGTTATACGGAGGATTTTCCGACAAAACTGTAATAAGGGAGGTGACATCATGATTTATACACTCACGCTGAATCCTTCTATTGATTATGTCGTGCATCTGGATACTTTTGTCGGCGGCATTACTAACCGTACCACCAGCGAAGAATACTACATCGGAGGAAAGGGAATCAACGTGTCCTGTATTCTGGCAGAGCTTTCCGTTGAAAGTACCGCTTTCGGATTTACGGCGGGTTTTACCGGCGAAGCGATTGAGCAGGGTCTGGCATCACAGGGAATACGGGCGGATTTTATCCGGCTTCCGGAAGGAATTTCCCGTATCAATATTAAAGTGAAGGCGGACAAAGAAAGCGAAATCAACTGTCAGGGGCCGCATATTACTAAGGAGGCTTTTGAACAGCTTCTGCAAAAGACAGATGCAGTGACAGACGGTGACACGATCGTTTTAGCGGGCAGTATTCCGAAAACGGTTTCAGACGATGCTTACGAGCGCATTCTTGAAAGGCTGAAGGACAAAAATGTCCGCATTGTAGTGGACGCTACCAAGCAATTACTGCTGAACTGCCTGAAATATCGCCCGTTCCTGATCAAACCTAACCGTCAGGAACTGTCCGAAATATTTCATATGGAAGTTTCAGATGAGCAGGAAATCGAAACTTGTGCCCGACAGCTGATGGCGCAGGGAGCGCGCAACGTCATTGTTTCATTAGGAGGAGAGGGAGCAGTGCTGTTTGCGGAGAATGGTCAGGTTTATCGTACAGGTGTTGTCAGGGACAAGGTATTGAGTACCGTTGGTTCGGGCGATTCTATGGTAGCAGGATTTCTGGCAGGATATGAGCAGACAGACAATTACGGCTATGCACTGAAGCTTGGCACAGCCTGCGGCAATGCAACCGCTTTTTCCAGAGGTCTGGCAAAGAAAGAGAAGATTCAGGAGATTATGGACAGGCTTTAGAAAAGTGATTCAAAAGATGAAGGGGGCATGAAATATGAGAATTACTGATTTATTGAAAAAACAAGGTATCGCAATAGGAGCATCTGTCAAAGATAAGAGTGAGGCAATCGAAAAGCTGGTGGCACTGCATGAAAAATGCGGCAATCTTAAGGACAGAGGGGCATATAAGGACGGTATTTTGAAACGCGAAGAAATGGGTACAACGGCGATCGGCATGGAAATTGCCATTCCTCATGCCAAAAGCGAGGCTGTCAAAGCGCCAGCGTTGACGGCAATGACTGTACCTGACGGCGTAGACTATGGTTCACCTGATGGAGAACCGT
>CADCQO010000035.1 GCA_902803585.1 uncultured Ruminococcus sp. | reverse complement strand
TCTCTTCTGGAAACAGAAACGGAACTGTCAAGGCTTTTCTGGTTGATAAGCGCTTTGACAAAATGGGGGTGCTGTGCGGTATATTCGGCTTCCTTTTCAGGGTGCTCCACAATGTATTTTTCCTGCTGTCTGGCATAGAAACCGCCGATATTGATAACCATTGTAAGGATATACATAGAGATTGTCAATACAGCGCCAATACCGATATAGGGGTATATCGTAAAGAAAATATCCGCAAGCGCCAATGCACAGCAGATCATGACGATGATATTTTTGATCAGACGCTTTTTGTCAAAGATACAGGCAAAGATAGCGACCATCGGCAGGATTGCCAGTGCAAAGGTAAAGAAACTCCTCAGAAAGGTATTACCCAGTGAAATATTACTGCTGCCAAACGCCTCACCTACTGTTCCACCGAGCATCATCTGAAGGGCATTCTGTGAAACGAACACCGAAGCGCACAACACTTTCTGTGCCTTCAGAATAGCGGTATTCAGCCGGTCAATGCTTTCTTCGGTATATTTTTCCCTGTTGATTTGCTTGACCTCATCAATAAGCTGAATGAGCTTTTCTTCGTTGACACCTTCGGGAATGGTGTAGATCCAGTTGTAGTTGATCGTGTTGATCTCACGGGTCAGACCGCCGCCCTGCTGTTCAGCGGGCTGGCTGTCCTGACTGCCTTCTGTGCTTTCCTGTGTTGCAGCAGAGGACTGAGATGCGGCTTTGCTTTCCTCTTTTTTGGGGGCTTCTGCAAGGCTGTCCAGTGCCTGACGCAGTTCTTTTTCCGCCTTGTCGATATCCGCCTGTGTGGCAAGGACATCATAGGCTTCTTCGGCTTTTGGAGTGACCTGAAGATCCTCTGTGATGTAGAAGGTCACCTGTAAAAAGGGATAAGTCAGCAGGAAAAGAATGATTGCCAGACACCAGATCAGTGTAATACGAATAATATGACTGGGGGTGCGCAGCAGCTTGCGGCGTTTCGGCACATTGATGACAACAACCTTCCGTTTTTCCTTTGTGCCTGTTCCGCTGTCAGACTTCTGTTCTGAGGACACATCAGAAGACGTTCCCTCGTCCCATTCCTCATTTTCGATTTTTCTTGCCATTCCTACAAAATTCCTTTCAAAATCAGACTGTATTGAACTTTTCTTTATAGTTTTCGATGGTCATTTTGATAATAGAGATCGCTTCTTCACGACCCTTGACTTCATCAACGACAGTTTCCTTATTTTCCAGTGACTTATAGACACCGAAGAAATGCTTCATCTCATCGAAAATATGAGTGGGCAGTTCGGCAATATCGGTATAGCCGTTATAAGTCGGGTCATTGAAGGGGATAGCGATAATTTTTTCGTCATTGCGGCCGTTGTCAAGCATGGTAATCACGCCGATGGGGTAGCACTGGATTAGTGTGAGCGGGAAAATCTGCTCAGAGCAAAGAACGAGTACATCGAGGGGGTCAAGGTCATCCGCATAGGTACGGGGAATAAAGCCGTAGTTAGCGGGATAGTGAGTAGAGGTATGGAGAATACGATCCATTTTCAGCAGACCGCTCTGTTTGTCCAGCTCATACTTTACTTTGCTTCCCTTTGGAATCTCGATAACGACCATAAAGTTTTCGGGGGTGATTCTTGCGGAATCCATATCATGCCATATATTTTGCATAAATGTCAGCTCCTTAAAAAATTTGCACTTACATTATACCATATTCTTTTGCAATTCTCTATAGTTTTTTAAAATTTTTACTGAAAATGGTGCTGTAAAATGATATTTTTTATGGAAATGTGTCCGATATGGCATCACGGAACAAAAGGAGAGAGCGGGACAGTTGAAAAAAAATGCAAAGCATGGTAAGATAGGAGCAGTAATTTGTATGGAAGGGGGAGCCGGTTTGTCGAAAAAGTCTTTGTGTGTGAGTGTCTGTACGGCTGCTGGAACTGTACGCACCATCAATCAGGATAATTTTTATCTTAACGGCACTTTTCTGAAAAATCCGCATGAGGTACAGTACACAGCGAGTGCAGAATGTCAGGAGGGTTTGTTTGCCGTAACAGACGGCATGGGCGGCGAAAAGGAAGGAGAATTTGCCTCACTGACAGCAGCAGAGGCATTGTCAGGCTGTCAAAACTACAAAGCGCCCTATGAGGAAATGTGTGCGTGTGTAGAGAGAGCCAATGCAGTGATTTGTGAAAGAAGAGAAAAAACGGGAAGCCGTATCGGAACGACCATTGTCAGTGCCGTTGTCAAAGGCCGCCGGCTGTATGTGTATAATATCGGGGACAGCAGGGCATTTCTGTACCGTGACGGAACGCTGACACAGCTTTCCAAAGATCACACGGTTACGGCTTCACTGGTAGAAGCGGGCATTCTGACGGAGGAAGAAGCCATAACCGACAGAAGAAGCCACCAGCTTTCACAGCATATCGGCATACCGCCCGAAGAAATGTGTCTGACACTTTACCAGAGCGAAGAACAGGAACTTCGTTTCGGTGATATTCTGCTTTTATGCTCGGACGGTCTGACAGACGGTCTGGACAGGGAACAGATCATCCAGCTTATGGAGAAAAACACCGACCGCAGGGGATTGGCGGAGGAGCTTGCGGCGGCTGCCATGAAAGGCGGCAGCAAAGACAACGTTACCGCCCTGACGGTTTACTTTCAGCACGAGAGCTGGCTCAGGCGCTTGCGCAGCGGACGTGCACAGAAATAGAAAAACACCTCGGAAAACGGTTTCAATGCGTTTATCCGGGGTGTTTTTTTAAGATACGGAAAGCAGTTTATTCAGCAGCTTCAGAATTTTTGGCAGGAGTCTTTTTAGACTTCTTGGAAGCCTTTTTGGAAGTGTCCGAACCGTTCTTTTCTGCCTTTTTCTTGGCAGTATGGTTTTTCCACATTACCCAGAGGGGCGCTGCAATGCAGAGAGAAGAATAAGAACCGGAGATCAGACCGATCATCATCGGAAGGGCAAAGCTGACGATAGAATCAATGTTGAACATCAGCGATACAACAAGTACGGAGCCGATGGCGATGATGGTAGTGATAGAAGTACAGATTGTTCTGACCATGCACTGGTTCAGGCTGGTGTTGACGATATCACCGATCGGTACTCTGGGGCCTGACTTTTTGCGGATCTCACGGATACGGTCATAGATAACGATCGTATCGTTGAGGGAGTAACCGAGAATCATCAGCACAACAGCGATAAAGTTATCATTAAGCGGCATACGGAAGACGGCGAACACAAAATAGACGATAATGAGATCGTGAATCAGCGCAACAACCGCCATGATGCCGGCAGAGAAACCGCCGATTTTCTTGAATCGGAGTGCCACATAGAAAATCATGAGTACAGCCGCAACAATAACCGCCGCCAGACACTTGAAGAAGAAGTTGGTACCCTTGGAGGCGTCTACGGAAGAAGAGGAGGCTTCTTTGAAGGTGCTGTCAGGATAAGCCTTCTGGAGGGCTTCAGTAATTTTTGTCTTATCTTCTACAGAAACAGCCTTGTTGCCCGTGAACTGGAGAGAAACGATCTTGCTGTTGCTGTCCTGCTGGGACTTGGCAAGGTTATCGCTGAAAGCAAACTCGATATTGTCGTTCTGGAGGGCTTCAGACTCTTTGATGGTATCGTTGATGGTGGTACGGATATCATCCTCTTTTACGTCACCGCTGTAACTGTACTTGATGATGGTACCGCCTGTAAACTGAATATCTACCAATGTGGGGAAAACGAAGATGTTCAGTATCAGACAAACCAGCATAATGCCGAGAGAAACACCGAAAAAGATTTTTGATTTTTTGATAAAGTCTATATGGAATGTCTGTCTCATGATGATTTTTTACCTCCATACAGTCTTTTATTTCTCAGGAACTTCAGACCTGAAATGGATTTGAGCATCAGGCGGGAAGCGCCAACGCCCATGATAAAGTTAGCAATTACGCCCACCAGCAGGGTATAGCCGAAGGCATAAATCAGACCGGTAGTGGACACGCCGAAAATCATAGAGAAGATATTGGCAGGGCCGAATACCAGAATCAGGATAACGGCTACGATAATAACGGTGATATTACCGTCAAAGATAGCGGAGAAGCTGCCCTTAGTACCGTTGCGGATACAGCCGTCCAGTGTTTTGCCTGTCCACAGCTCATCTTTGATTCTTTCTGCAGTGATGATATTCGCATCAACACCCATACCGATAGAGAGAATCAGACCGGCGATACCTGGAATCGTCATGGTAAAGCTGGGGAATACGGTGAAGTAGCCGGAGATTGCCATAATAGAAATCGCCATCTGACCGAGCAGAGCGATAAAGGCAATGAAGCCGGGGAGTCTGTACATGATAAGCATGAACAGGAAAATGAGGATCAATGCAACAACGGCGGCATAGCCCATAGCGGTGAGTGCGGAATTGCCCAGAGAAGGGCTGATGGTGCTGTAGCTTTCTACTTTCAGACCGAAGGGAAGCGCACCGGCATTGATAGTATTGGCGAGTTTTGCAGCACCTGCCGCATCAAAGCTGCCGCTGATGATAGCAATACCATCTGAAATAACGGCGCTGACGGTAGGAGCAGAGATACATTCATCGTCCATCCAGATAGAGATGGTTTTATCATAATATTTTTGAGTCGCTTCGGCAAATTTTGTTTTGCCCTCGTCTGTCAGTTCAAGAACAACAACGTGCTGATGCTTTCCGTCGCTTCCTGCCTGATAGTTGCTGTAAGCCCTTTTAACGTCCTTACCTTCGATCAATACCTCGCCGCTGGCCTCAGAACCGCCGCGAAATGTCAGTGTAGCCGTTGCGGAAAGCTCTTTGATAGCGGTATCGGGGTCATAGTTCTTTTCATCTGACTTCCAAGGGAAGCGCACGGTGATGCGGTCATTGGTGTAGTCGGGATAGATCTCGTAGTCGGTGACATTCTGGGCTACCAGCCGCAGTTCCAGAATAGCTTTGACGGATTCCATCTCATTGTCTGTTGCGTCCTTGCCGTCGGGTGCGAAAACAGCTTCTACACCGCCGTTGATGTCGATGCCCCATCGAATATCGTTAATACCCTTGATGTAGGTGATTTTGAAATCACCGTTCTCGCCGTAGATACCGAAGACGGAGGTATAGGCGAGTGCGAGAATAATAACAAAAACGATGAAGAACACCGGTTTGCCAATTCGTTTCATACGGTATCCTCCAATATGTTCTTTATTGTCTGATGTTGCAGCGGTGTAGGATAGCGTCGGTACAACGGATTCATGCACCAAAAACACACAGACATATCGAATACAATTATATATTTTTTGTCTATAAAAGTCAAATCTTTTTTATGATTTGTTGACGATAAATACCTGTTTTCTGTACAGTCAGAGGAAAACATGCCGTCAAAGCCGTTTTTTTCTGACGGAAAATCAGACAGAGGTTGGGGTTGTAGGACGGCAGTTTGACAATTTGTACAAAAAAAAGGCGCATATTTTCGTGAGCTGATACAAGCGGGAAAAGCTGTCCCAAAAGGAAAAGCCGATGAAGTCAGAAATTCATCGGCTCATGGGGCATGAAGGGACTGCACAGGTTTTTGAAGCACCTGAGCGTCGTTTATTTTGTAAGCTGTTCGATAGCAGCTATTTTTACGCAGATACAGAAGATTGCCATTGCTTTTTCCAGCTCTGCCACAGGCGGATAGCTGGGAGCGATACGGATATTGCTGTCCTTGGGGTCATTGCCATAGGGATAGGTAGCGCCTGCGCCGGTCAGTACAACGCCAGCCTCTTTGCAGAGTGCGACAACACGCTTTGCACAGCCGTCCATCACGTCTACGCTGACAAAATAACCGCCGTTCGGCTTTGTCCATGAAGCGATGCCCAGTGTACTGAGTTCTTCGTCAAGTGTTTTGAGTACGATTTCAAAGCGGGGTGCAAGTACCGCCTTGTGCTTCTGCATATGGGCGAGTACGCCTTCGGCATTTTTGAAGTACAGAACATGACGAAGCATATTCAGCTTGTCGCAGCCGATTGTCTGGAAGTTGTAGCGCTTTTTGAGAATCGTCAGGTTTGCCTCAGAAGCGGCAACTGCTGCTACACCGGCACCGGGGAAGGTGATCTTGGAAGTAGAGCAGAATTCAAGAATCATGTCTTCGTTGCCTGTTTTCTTTACTTCGTCAAAGATATTAAGCAGGGTGTCGGGGGTATCAGTAACGTCATGGATAATATAGGCATTATCCCACATGATGCGGAAATCCTTTGCAGCGGGCTTCAGAGCGGCAATGCGGCGGACGGTTTCGTCTGAGTAGGTGATGCCCTGCGGGTTGGAATACTTTGGTACGCACCACATACCCTTGATGGAAGCATCAGCAGAAACGAGCTCTTCTACAACGTCCATGTCGGGGCCGTTTTCTGTCATGGGAACGGTAATCATTTCGATACCAAAATACTGTGTAACGCCGAAATGTCTGTCATAACCGGGAGCGGGGCAGAGGAATTTGATAGTGCCCTGCTGGTTCCAGGGCTTTTCGCCGCTGTTGCCCTGTTCCATCATGCAGGCGATTGTATCGAACATCATGTTCAGACTCGAGTTGCCGCCAACGAAAACATTTTTCTTGTCTACGCCGAGAAGGTCAGCAAAAAGCTGTTTTGCACAGTCGATGCCGTCAAGGTTGCCATAGTTGCGGCAGTCGGGGCAGTCGGGCGTTTTGAAGCAGGTTTCAGGTGTCAGAACGGACAGCATATCGTTGGAAACATTAAGCTGTTCTGCGCCGGGCTTGCCTCTTGCCATATTCAGAGCCAGCCCCTGTGCCTTATAACCGGCATAAGCAGCGGAAAGCTTCTGATATTCCTCGTTCAGAGCCGTTTTGTCCATAGATGAATAGTTTTGCATGATGAATGTCCTCCTGAATCAAAGTAAATGAAAGAGATGCAAAATTCTGTCAAAATACTTCATTATTCTAATATATTCTCCGGAAAAATGCAAGCACTATTGAATAATCCTGCAAAAATCTGTGTTTTGCTGAAATTTTACGGCACCTTTCCCGTTTTTTTGTACCTACTGGAGAAGAAGCCGCAGAAAAAAGTGAAATCCGGAAAGCAGAAATCAGAATCCGGAAATTACTGCCGTAAATCCCCGTATGGAGCGGGGGCTGACCGCTGTGCGGGAATGCTTTGGTGCGGTGACACATATAATGTATAGGATTTTCTTGTGAAAAGGAGATGGTGCAGATGAAGAGAAAGCGAACACCAAAGTACAGGGTGATAATATCTATGCTGGCGGCGGTGCTTGTTATGATGACCGGCGGCTGTACTGTGAATGCGCCGCCGCGAAGTGCCGCTGATGAACTGCGGGTGCATCGGTGGATTCCAAAGTCCGCAGAGGGAAGTCTTGTTTTTCAGGACAGCACCGTGCAATTGTCTGTTCAGCAGGGGGATAACTGTATTGAACTGTGCGGGGAGTACTTTACGGACAAGGACAAGCTTACCGTGATTTCAGATACCTACGGTACAGTGGTGATGTACTATGAATTGACGGCAGATAAACTCATACTGAAATACTTTGACAAAGAAGCGGTGTTTACCAAAGCGGATGAGGCAGACAGCGTACAGGAAAAATGAATGTTTGTTGTGCAAAATGCACTAATAAGGTGGTGGATTTTTGTATAGTCAAAAGCACCAAAATGCACAGAAAGCAGTTTATTTTGAAAGCGAAAAATGATATAATCAGTATGATTATCAGCAGTGTCATATGACAAATTTCCCCTGCTGAAATACAAAACAAAGGAGAAGATATTCTATGAACGCAAAGAACCTCTCTAAGCGACTCATAGCCTCCGTTGTAGCAGTGATGCTGGTACTGAGCTGTTTTGCACTGCCTGCCATGATGGTACAGGCCGCAAGCGAAACAATCATCAATATCCATTACCTGCGTGACGACGGTGATTATGCTTCGTGGGACGTGTGGGCATGGGCTGACGGTCTGGACGGTGCCGGCCATACTTTCACGGACACAGGTGATGAGAAGGGTGCAGTAACGACCATCACTATCACACAGTCTACTCCCAAAATGGGCTTTATCGTCAGAAAGCCTGACTGGAGTGCAAAGGATCCGGACGGTGACCGCTATGTTGATCTGAGCGGCGTTGTTTCCGGTACAGTAGACGTTTACTGTGTATCAGGCTCTGAGCTTGCAGATTTTACAGTAGACTACAGCAAGGCAGTGACAGGTCTCAAAATCAAAGAGGCTGTTGCAGAGTCCAGAACGGAGGTTGCTATCAGCTTTACCTCTGCTCCTGCAGAAGACGATGAGATTACTCCTTCTCAGTTCTCCATCACATCTGCTTCAGGTGCAGAAGTAGCAATCGGTTCTTATAACCGTGTTTCTGACACAACAGCTTCCCTTGAGCTTTCTGAAGAGCTTGACTATGCAAAGGAATATACCATTACCTTCAGAGATGCTTCCATGAAGCTCACTCTGCCCGATTATTTCTCCAGCAAAGAGTTTGAAGAGCTTTACACCTATACAGGCGATGATCTCGGTGTAACTGTTGTTGCAGATACTACCAACTTCCGTGTATGGGCACCCACAGCAGAAAAGATGGAACTCAACATCTATGCTGAGGGCAACGGCGGCGAAGCAGAGCAGGTATTTGAGATGACTTCGGCAGGAAAGGGCACATGGGTACTTACTGCCAGCAGCAATCTGACCGGCAAGTACTACACCTATACCGCTTACTTTGACGGCAAAGTCAACAAGGATATCGTTGACCCCTATGCAAGAACTGTCGGCGTAAACGGCAAAAGAGGCATGATCGTTGATCTGGCTTCTACCAATCCTCAGGGCTGGGACAGCGACAGCAGACATACCTACAAGAACGTAACAGATATGGAAATCTATGAGCTTCATGTAAGAGATTTCTCTGTTGCGGCTAACAGCGGCATTCAGAACAAGGGCAAGTATCTTGCCTTTACAGAAACAGGCACAAAGACAGAAGACGGCGTAGCAACAGGCATCGACCACCTGGTTGATCTGGGCGTTACTTCCGTTCATCTGCTCCCCGTATATGATTATGGT
>CADCQO010000034.1 GCA_902803585.1 uncultured Ruminococcus sp. | reverse complement strand
TATAGGTGACTACTACTTTTTTGACGATCCTGTTGCCGGTAATGGCAGTCGTTTAAGAACTAACTGGAAATGGTTTGTAAAAAAGGACAGTAGCGGTGAATGGAAAATCATCAATCAGGGTTACTGCTGACGGCATAGAAACCTTCTAAACTTTTGATACTGACAGCTTGTCCGCTTCTGAACGGGCATCAGTATGATTCTGAGCGATATGTGTTCCGTGTATATTCAAGGATTTGTAAATATGCTTTCTGGCAGTTCTTTTCATCGGCGGAAAATAATTTTTTCCAGCACAAATAGCATTATGGGACAAAAAAGTATATATCGGATAAGGGATATTTGGAAGATTTTTCATGGAGATGGGACTTTACTTTTACCCCAGTTTTGTTGTATGATATGAAGGTAAGAGTGGATTTCTGTTGAATGGTTTAAAATCAAGAAACGGAGGGCTTTTTTATGGAAAATACAGAAGACAAGAACACAACGAACCTCGTGAAGCCGACAGAGGCTGCTGAGGTAAAGACAGAAGAAACAGCCGCTGCTGAAAAAGCGGTTGACCTGAAAAAGGATACAGATACCGTTTCCGCAGACGAAACGAATAACGGCAGTATTGTACCAGCAGAACAGACAGAAGCAGCTGCTGCCGACACGACAAAAGATACAGCTGCAGAAACCGCTCCTGAAACAAAAACAGAAGAAGATGACGAAGACGCTGTCGTATTTGCCGGAGATGACCCGTCCGCACCGCCCAAAAAAGACGTGAAGCTGAACGGACGCATCGAAAGCCCTGATATTGCCGGCGAAAGCGATGATATCGTTTTTGCAGAACCTGAAAAAAATACGTCCAAATCACGCATTAAGGTACATAAAGACCACAGAGCGCTCAAAGGCATCGTGGCGGCTATGCTGGTGCTTTGTGTAGCAGGAGGCGGCGGCATACTTGCATGGCAGATGATGAAAAATAACAATCCCGCAAAGGAAACTGTCGCTGCGGAAAGCAAGGCATCAACGGATATTTCCGTTGTTTCAAAGGTTTCCGGCGATGCTGCGGACAGTTCCAAATCATCGGAAGAACCCCTGCATCTCGACAACGTAGATGCAAGCAGCATTCTCTTCGGTGAAAATGTTACCGTAGAGGGCGTTGATCTTGCAGGAAAATCCCTTACACAGGCTTATAACGCTATGCAGGAAAGACTGCTGGAAATCAGAGAGCCTATTTCCATTACGGTTGTATGTGACGGTAAAAGCCTGACGCTGACACAGAACGACTTCAACTTTGACACCAATATTTCTGATGTTCTGGTGCAGGCTTATCATTACAGCAGAGGCGAACTCAGCAGCCCCACAGTAGAAAATCACTATGACGGCAGATCAACCGATTTCAAAGTCCAGTCTGCCATCAACACCGAATCCGTAGAGGCGGCAATTGACAAGGCGGCTGCTTTCTATGATGTACCCCCTGTCAACGCCCATGTTACCAGCTTTGACCCGAATGCTGCACAGAAATTCACCTATGCTGACGGTGCAGACGGATTTTTGCTTGACCATGAAGAGCTGAGTTCCAAAATCAAGGGTATCCTCGATCAGGGCGAAAAAAGCGGCAGCTTCTCTATCCAGACACATCAGACACCCTTCAAGGTGACGATGGCGGACATCAAAGCCAATACCCGTCTGATTGCCTCTCACTATACAACGGCTGCCAACGTCTACAACTCCGTTTCCAACATGGAACTGGCGATCAGATCCGCTAACGGTACAGTGGTAATGCCCGGCGAAAGATTCTCCTTCAACGCTGTCACCGGCGATACCACCAACGGCAATATGCACAACTATCCGAACGGCGTTTCCGGTGCTTACCTGCCGTCTACCGCTTATTCTCAGGGTAAAGTCGTACAGGAATACGGCGGCGGTATCTGTCAGGCTTCCACCACCATGTTCATGTGTGCTGTCAAGGCTGATATGACCATCACTGACCGTTACGCCCATATGTATGCTTCGTCCTATGCTCCCTATGGTCTGGACGCAACAGTTGACTACGGCAACCTTGATATGGGCTTTATCAACAATAAGGAATACCCCGTTTATATCGCTACTTATGTGTACGATTACAACGGCGATGGTCTGGACGAGCTGATGGTAGAAATGTACGGCCCGATCTCGGAAAAATATGACGAAATCGTACCGGTCGGCTGGGTAACTTATGCAGGCAACCAGACTTTCTCCGCAAGAGGTGCAAAGGTATACTTCAAGGACGGCAAGGAAGTAGGCAGAGAAAATCTTCCGAGCGGTTCCTACGACTACCACTTTGAATCCTACTACACTGTTATCAACTATATGCCGAACGATATCAGCTATGGTCCTTCGGCTTCTCCCACATGGTCCACACCGACTATCTTCTCTCCCAACGGCTGCGGTGAAAACGGCCCTGTCGCTTACGGCACAGCGGAAGAGGTTCTGAAAAAGGCAAGAACACCGGTTACCTCTGAGTCTTCCAAGACTTCACAATCTTCCAAAGTCAGCCGATAACCAAACTGTCTGAACGTGAAGAATGAAATAAGCTGGAGGGAAACATAAGAATGGGAAATTCTGAAAAGAAAGAAAAGGAAACAGAAATCGGCACTTCAGAACAGAAGCCGAAGAAAAAATGGCCGGTCGTTGCGGCTATCGCAGGAGGTGCTGTACTTTGTGCGGCACTGACTGCCACCATTGTTATTATGAGTGCCAGTCACGGCAGCGGTACGCCCATGACAACAGGCGCATCTTATACGGACAACGGCGGCGCTGCACCTGCCGAAAGCAACAGCAGCAAGCTGTCATTGATTTCAAGAGAAGGCGGACATACCATTACAGACAACCCGTTTGAATCATCTTCTGCTGACAGCAGTTCTTCGTCATCAGGGGAAAGCTCATCGGATCAAAGCTCTTCCAAAGGCGGCTCTTCCTCTGCCAGTTCCAAGCAGGAAGATATCCGCTTCGGTGACAAGGTTTCTGTGATGGGTGTCAAGATGAAGGGCAAGACGTTAGCGGAGGCTTATGAACTTCTGCAGGGTACTGTCATGAAAATGCGTGATCCTATCAGCATCTCTGTGGCGTGTGAGGGACGTGTGCTCAAAATCACTGAGGACGACTTCAACTACCAGTCCGACCTTTCGGAGGTTCTGCAGGAGGCTTATCATTACAGCCGAAACGAACTGCCGATGACCACCTTCCCCACTACCGTCAAAGACGGCGTGACAGACTTCACAGCAACCTGCTGGCTGGACGAAAAAGGCGTGGAAGCAGCCGTCAAAAGAGTAACTGATACCTATGACGCTCTGCCGGTCGATGCACACGTTACAGCATTTGACCCGTATGCTGTCGAAAAGTTCACCTATGCCGATGGTCATGACGGCTTTACCGTTGACCATAAGCTGCTGGATACAAAAATCAGGGAAATTCTCAAAAAGGACACCAAAAAAGGCTCTATCTCCTTAGAGAAAAAACGTACTCCCTATACTGTCACCATTGCAGATGTCAAGGCCAACACCAAGCTGATTGCTTCTCACTATACCACCGCTGCCAACGTCTATAACTCCAACTATAACATGGGGCTGGCTTTGCAGGCGGCAAGCGGTACAGTCCTGCAGCCGGGCGATATCTTCTCCTTCAATACCATGACGGGCGATACCACCAACGGCTATACACATTATTATGATAACGGCACAGTCGGCGGTTATCTGCCTTCTACTGCTATTGTCGGCGGTAAGTATGAACAGCAGTACGGCGGCGGTATCTGTCAGGCTTCTACAACGCTCTATATCTGTGCAATGAAAGCCGGTCTGGAAGCAGTTGAGCGTTATTCTCACGCCTATCCTTCCGTTTACTGTGCAAAAGGTCTTGATGCAACCATCGACTACGGCTCGCTGGATATGCGCTTCAAGAACACCCTCAAATCTCCCGTCTATATCGCTACTTATGTCTATGACTTCGACAGTGACGGACTGAATGAACTGATGGTGGAGATGTACGGCCCTGTTTCCACAGAATATGATGAAGTTGTACCGGTTGGCTGGGTAGACTTTGCCGGTTCTTACAGCTTCAGCGCAAAGGCTGCACAGGTCTACTTCAAGAACGGTAAGGAAATCAAGCGTGTTTTCCTTCCCAGCGGTGGCTATGACTACAAGTATGACTCTTACTACTCCGTACTGTCCGAAATGCCTTCTGATACGGATAACGGCCCCGCTGTTTATCCGACCAATCAGGTGCCTACCGTCTTTTCGCCGGGAGGCTGCGGCAGCAGTGCG
>CADCQO010000033.1 GCA_902803585.1 uncultured Ruminococcus sp. | reverse complement strand
GTTCCCTTGCCATCTCTACCGCTCCGATATTGGACGCTAATACTTCGTTGATGCCCAGTTTCTGTATCTCCTGCAAACGGCGGAAAACCTTCTGTTCCAGACCGAACAGCCCTCTCGGTATCTCAACCGCTGCCGCAAACCCTCTGTCCAGCAGACGATTCAGCGCACTGTCGCTCAGTGTCATCGGTACATAGATCAGCTCACTGTCCAGAAAGGCATCAGGAATATTATCGTTCATGAACCTTGCACGATAATACTTCGGTGCTTTCTGCTGACGGGTATGTATTGTCGGATATGTCACCGCTGAAAAGCTGACAGCAGGACGTACCGCGCGCTGCTGCAAAAGCGTATCCAGTGCCTGACGGCGCAGCGCATTCAGGGCTAAGGCGGGCATTGACAGCCCTTCATCTATCTTTGCCTGAAAACCTTCCAGACGAAACGGCGTACCGCCTGTTTTGCGGATATAACTTTCGCATTTTTCCGCCGTCAGCGGTACTTTCAGGGCTTCCTCCGGTACAGCGCCCTTTACTGTTACCGAATGTCCTTCCCTGTCCTGCACACGCAGAACGCTTGCCTGTCCTTTCAGAACATCAAGTCCGGCTGTAACCGGTATGGAGGCTCTTTCGTCCTTATACATAGTATGGATTGCGTGATAGACCTTATTCGTAGCCGAAACAACATCTTCACGGGAACGTATGCCAAACATTCCCACACCGCGCTGTCCCGTATAATAGCCGTCTGTAAAGCCGGAACGGGAAAATACCGCCTCTAACTGCTGTAACAGTCCGCTGTCAACTTTTCCTGTATCCAGACTTTGACGGCAGGCAGCCACCGCCGCCGCTGCATATTCCGGACGCTTCATTCTTCCCTCGATTTTTGCTGAGGCAATGCCCATTTCTTCCAGTTCCCGCAGATAACTCAGCAGGGAACAGTCCTTTAAACTCAGGTCATGCCCTGTTCCGCCGCTCACGGAAAACGGCAGTCTGCACGGCTGTGCACAGGCTCCGCGATTGCCGCTCCTTCCTCCGAGCATCGCACTGAAATAACATTGACCCGAAACACTCATGCACAATGCACCATGCACAAAAACTTCCAGTTCAATCGGACAGGCATTTCTGATGGCTATGATCTCTTCACGGCTCAGTTCTCTGGACAATACAACCCGTTTCAGACCCATTTTGTATAACAGCTCTGCACCCTTCGGCGTATGAACTGACATCTGTGTTGAACCGTGAATACGCATTGCGGGCGCCGCCTGCCTGACAAGTGAGATCAGCCCGATATCCTGCATAATCAGGGCATCAACCGGCAGCTGACAGGCATATTCAATCAGCGCCATCGCCTGCGGCAGCTCTTCATCTCTTACCAGCGTATTACACGCCAGATAGACCTTTACCCCTCTTGCATGGCAGTAATCCACCGCTTCTTTGAGTTCCTGCCTGCTGAAATTTTTGGCAGATGCTCTGGCACTGAGAATGTCCGCCCCTAAATAAACGGCATCTGCACCCGTTCTGACAGCGGGCTGTATCGTATCAAAACCGCCCGCCGGTGCTAATATTTCCATATCTTTCACCTGCATTTCATCGTAATAACAGCATTATAACACACCTCCGCCATTCATTCAACCAACAACAAAGAAACAACCGCCTGCCACTACGGGTAAACGGTTGTTTTTTATCATGATATTTTCTGTCCGAACGGTCAGATATGGTTATTTGTCAGCAAAGGGTTCGGTTTTGTCCTCACGTTCCTGAACACCTGCCGGTCAAAATAAAAACTCCTCCAACGAACAGACGTTATAGTTCAATGCGCAGTCTTGCACCTCCGCACCTGTCGGAAGTTCATTATACATACCGCCAAGCGCAAGGGAAAGAAACGGCAGCAATGCCAGCACTTTGCGTGAAAAGTCAGCAAAGCAAAAATACTTTCCGTCGAAACTTTTGGCGGGCGATGTGGTGAAAAACGATCAGTCCGCTTGATAGCGAACAGCCAGTTCCCTCATTTCCTGTTCTGAGAGAACGAACAGTACATCGTAATCTCCCACACCGTTCCATTTGTAAGCAGTTACCAGTCCACTCCCTGAAAAGAGCGATCAATTATTCACCGAAATATCTCTTGAGCAGTCCTGCAAAGCCTGCGCCGTGACGAGCCTCGTCCTTTGCCATCTCGTGAACGGTGTCATGGATAGCATCAAGGTTCTGTGCCTTTGCCTTCTTTGCCAGCTCAAACTTGCCTGCACAAGCACCGGTTTCAGCATCGACTCTCATCTGAAGATTCTTCTTTGTATCAGCGGTCAGTACTTCACCTAACAGCTCTGCAAACTTTGCAGCGTGTTCCGCCTCTTCAAAAGCATACTTTGTGAATGCAGCGGCAATTTCGGGATAGCCTTCTCTGTCAGCCTGTCTTGCCATTGCCAGATACATACCTACTTCACTGCATTCGCCGTTGAAGTTGTTGACAAGCTCCTGATAGATTTCAGGGTCAACACCCTTGGCAACGCCTACTTCATGGAAAGTAGCAAAAGAGCCTTCGGAAACAGCTTCTTTGAATTTCTCCTTTGGTGCCTGACAGACAGGGCACTTCTCAGGTGCTTCTGTACCTTCATAAACATAGCCGCACACGGAACAAACAAATTTTTTCATGTTAATCATCCTCCGTTTGATAAAATTGAGCAGAACGCCCTTCCTGCCAATCATACCATAATTTCCGGTGATTGTAAAGAGATTTGATGTATTTAATCCAAAAATCAGCGTCTGTATTCGATGATGCTGCATTTGCTTTGAAAATTCACCAATCAGCGTGTGTCAGCAAACGGAACTGACCCCGCATTCTGTAACAGAGCGAAGACCGACAGCTATTTTCCGTTTTACGTCCGGATATATTCTCCTGACACATAACCTCTTGCGCCGTTGTACTGTGTAAGATACCAACCATTGACCTTCTCCAGCAGCGGCAGCGCTGTTCCGTTGGGAATCTTTGCACGGATATCAGAATTGACTGTGGGCTGCATACGCAGATTGAGCCGTCCTCCCTGTGTTGTGACAATACCCGTCGGCGTGTTATCAGGAGTCTGGATTGCTGTTCCGAGAAATTCACCCGTCCCCAGTGCCATATATCTCGCTATGGTGTCGATATTGTCACGAATCCATTCCGCATCTTCCGGATTATCATGATAGGCAACCTCTATCAGAACAGCAGGCGCTTTTGTACGGATCACCTCGCCCAGTGTCGTTGTCGGCACACTTTTGACCAGATCGGGCAGAGGATAGATTTTTTTCAGCTGACTGACAAAGATATCCGCCGCCCGCTTGCTTTCTGCACTGTCCGGAAAATAGTAAACCTGCGAGCCTCTCACCCTGCCCGCCTGTGCAGGCAGTGCCGCATTGGAATGAAGCGCCAAATGCAGACCGTACTGTCCCGCATTCGACAACCGCACCGCATCTGTAAAGGACTTGTCCGGATCATTCCTGCCAAAGGAAATCCCGCTTGCTGTCAGATACGGCTCTATCGCATCGGTAATCACGTTCATATAGTATTCTTCGTTGCCGCCGTCCACATATGGATTGAATTCCTGTGCTGACGGACTCAAAAAAACGCTTGCCATAAAATCTCCCCTTATTCTTTCTCAATGGAAGCAAAATACGCTTCTGCTGACAGGTCATTCGGCCGCAGATAGCGGTGAACAGCATATAAATCCTCTTCTGAGGAAAGTATATTGGGCTTTTCTTCGCAATCGAGCATCACCCGAAAACCAAGTTCTTTCACTGCTTTCAGCATTTCCTCACTTTTTGCCCCGAACGGACAAGTAAAACAAGCCGGTGTCTGTCCGGTCTGTTCCTGCATCACATGGTTGAACTGCAGCAAATCCTCTTTCAGCATTTTGCTGTAGGCCGACAGATCTTCTCCCTGCTTCTGTTTTGCACCCTGCCGTCCTCTGTCCAGCTTATGCAGATCGTAGGTGTGATTCTGCAGTTCTATACAGCCTGACTGCGCCATTTCTGCCAGTTCTTTCCATGTACACTGGGAATACAGCGGACTGCGCCTTTCTTCTTCTTCCGCCCTGACCGCTTCCGAACCGATCGGAGAAAGCACCGCCCGACAATGATACTTTTTCAGTAACGGATACGCATACGTGTAGTTGTTGTAATAGCCGTCATCAAACGTCAGCATAATGGGCTTTTCCGGCAAAGGCGTACCCTTGTCGAAATAATTTAGCAGATCCTGTATGACTATCGTGTGATAGCCGTTTTCCGTCAGATATTTCAGATCCTGTTCAAAGTATTGCGGGTCGATCATGTACTGATTCTGATGTCCTCTGTCCTCCACCAGACCGTGATACATCACCACATACAGCCTGACCGGTGTTTCTGTCGGACTGTCCCTCTGCGAAAAACCAATGGACAATAAGGCAACAGCCGCCGCCAGCAGCACCCCTGCCGCAGATACATAAAGTCTGTGTACCTTCACGGTAAAAAACACCCCTATAACCTCCCTTGCGCACTGTAAATAAATTTCAAACGCTATACAAAAAATATTGCCAACATCTCAAAAATATGTTATAATATGACAGATTTACCGACTGTTTTCTATTATGAAAAGTAAAGGATGTGTTGGGCTTGACGAATATGGATAAAAAAGGAAAGCTGACGAATTTCTTTGTCAGTACGCCTGCCTATAATGACGATAAAGACTATGCTGCCTATGCCTCTCTGACAGCACCGCTGAATATGTTCTTTCTTATCTGTCTGGTGCTGCACACAGGCTATCTGATTGTGTTTTCCTTTTTGAATATTCTCATCATGCAGATGTTTGATTTGGTCGGCGTATTTTTCTACGCAACCTTTGTCATTCTTCTGAAATACTTCAAGGGTTCATGGCTGCCCTGTACGCTGCTGACGATCGGGGAACTTTTCCTGCATCAGATTTGCAGTGTGGCGCTGTTCGGACTCGATGCAGGCTTTCAGTATCTGATGATTCCCCTGATGTTCCTTTCCGTCTTTATCAGCAAAAAGGGAAAGATGATAAAATTCGCCCGCAACACCATTACTGTTCTGGCAGCTGTTGCATTTATATTCCTGCTTGTCTTTTTTAATGACTATGTTCCGCCCTATGAACTGCCGATTTATGTCAGCCGGCCGTTTCTTATCGTGAACTGCGTGACCAGTCTGCTGGCGACTGCTATTTACTCTTCACGCATCGTTACTTCTATCGATACCAAACGAAGCGAGCTTGATATCAGCGTTGACCAGAAATCTGCTACCATTGAACAGATGCAGAACAAAATCATCATCAGCTTTGCAAACATCATCGAAGCCCGTGACGGCAACACCGGAAAGCACGTTCTGCGTACCAGCGAGTATGTACAGGCACTGACCTTTGAACTGGTTCGCCGTGGTGAGTATCACGACACGCTGACCAACCGTTATGTACAGAACACCATTCTCTCCGCACCGCTTCATGATATCGGTAAAATCACCGTTCCTGATGCGATTCTCCTCAAGCCCGGCAGACTCACGGACGAGGAATTCAACGCCATCAAGAACCACACGCTCAACGGTAAAAAACTGATTGAGGAATCTATGGCGGATATTGAAAATGAGGATTTTCTGAATGTTGCCAAAGCAGTTGCCCTGTACCATCACGAATGCTGGGACGGTTCAGGCTATCCCTACGGCCTGAAAGGCGAGGATATTCCGCTGTGTGCCCGCATTATGACGATTGCTGACGTATTCGATGCCTTAGCTGCTAAGCGCGTTTACAAAGCCGCCATGCCCATCAGCGAAGTGTTTGAGCTGATACGTTCCTATCGGGGCAAGAAGTTCGACCCTGTTGTGACTGATGCCTTTCTTGCCATTGAGTCTGAAATTACCGCAATTGCTACCAGACTGGCTGATACCTGACTTTCTTTGCAGAACAGAACAGCCCGAACCATTGAAAAAACAACGGTTCGGGCTGCTTTTTTGTGCAGTTTCCGGAATGGTGCGTCAGACTTCAGGGTGATATAAGGGTGAAGTCCGACCGCCGTTTTCAGTTTTCCATTATCATAGCCGACAGGGTTTGCTCAGCAAGGGCAGCATCAGCCTGTCCGCGGCTGTTTTTCATGACAAAGCCCACCAGTGCCTTGATAGCTTTCTCCTTACCGCTGCGGTAGTCTGCTGCGGCTTTCGGATTGGCAGCGACTGCCTGCTGACAAAGCTCTTTCAATGCTTCGGCAGACAAGCCCGCCATGTCACTGTCTGACAGCAATTCGGACGGCTTCTGACCGGTTTCAAGCATTTTGTCAAGTGTCGATTTGGCAATATTCATGCGGATCTTACCGCTGTCAATCAGCCTGATAAGCTCATTCAGGCTTTCTGCGCTGACCCTGATGTCAAAGGCTTCCTTCTCCGCTTCATTTTCGACGGTGCGGAAAATCTGTCCGATGATGAAATTAGCAGCGGTTTTCGGGTTCTTTGTGCCTTCCATCGCACGTTCAAAGTACTCTGCAACTTTACGGTACTTTATTAGCAGCTGTGCGTCCTTTTCCGGCAAACCAAGCTCTTCTGTATAACGTGCCAGCTTCTGTGCGGGCAGTTCCGGCAATGAAGCGGCAATTTCCTCTACCTTTGAGCGGGGAACGCTGATCGTCACCAGATCGGGATCACGGAAATAACGATAGTCGTTGGCATCTTCCTTGCCGCGCATACTTGATGTCGTATTGGTGGCATCGTCATAGCGCAGCGTTTCCTGTACGACCTGTTCGCCGCTCTCAATCAGGTCTACCTGACGGCCGAATTCATACTCCATCGCTTTGGTAATGAAAGTGATCGAGTTCATATTCTTGATCTCGGTACGGGTGCCGAGCTTCTCACTGCCGGCAGGACGCACAGAAATATTGACATCACAGCGCATGGAGCCTTCCTGCATCTTACAGTCGGAAACTCCGATATAACGCATGATGGGCTGGAGTTTTTCGACATACTCACGTGCTTCTTCGGCAGAGCGGATATCCGGTTCTGATACAATCTCAATCAACGGTACGCCGCCGCGATTATAGTCTACCATTGTACTGCCTCTGCTGTGTACGAGCTTTCCGGCATCTTCTTCAATGTGAATTCTCAGAATACGGATCTTTCTGCCGTTCGACAGCTCAATGTAACCATGTTCACAAAGCGGCTTATCGTACTGGGAAATCTGGTATGCCTTCGGCAGATCGGGATAGCAGTAGTTCTTTCTGTCCATTTTGGAAATTTCGGCAATCTCGCAATTGGTTGCCAGACCGGCACGAATCGCAAACTCCACGACACGCTTATTCAGCTTGGGGAGTGTGCCCGGCAAACCGATACAGATAGGACAGCAGTGTGTATTCGGTTCACCGCCGAACTGCGTGGTACAAGAGCAAAAGATCTTGGTATTGGTAGCAAGCTCCACATGTGTTTCAAAGCCTGCAACTAATTCATATTTCATCGTTGTTTTCTCTCCTCTCTTGTACTTATAAGGTCACGCCGAAACCGGCAGGGCGATACTGGTCAGCAGCCTGTTCATACTGCCATGCAGCATTCAGAATAGTTGATTCACAGAAGCTGCCGCCGATCAGCTGCATACCAATCGGCAGACCATCATTGCCGAAACCGCAGGGGACGGATACCGCCGGCAGTCCGCAGATGTTCACGGGAACGGTACAGATATCTGTCAGGTACGTTTCAATCGGGTCACTGGCAGCCTTGCCGTTTTCAAAAGCCGTCATCGGAACAGTCGGGGCAAGGATCACATCACAGCTTTCAAAGGCCTTCCGAAACGCCTTCACAATCGTGCCTCTGAGGTTCTGTGCTTTCTTGTAGTAGGCATCGTAATAGCCCGAACTGAGTACATATGTTCCCAGCAGAATACGCTTCTTGACTTCATCGCCAAAACCGCTGCTGCGGGTCTTCTTTATCATATCATTCACATCGGTGTAATTGTCCGCCTTGTAACCATAGCGGATACCGTCATAACGTCCCAAATTGGAGGACGCTTCTGCACAAGCCAGAATGTAATAAACCGGCAGAGCATACTGCAGGGCGGGCAGCCTGAAGCGGACAATCTCCGCTCCCAGTGAACGGTAAACCTCCGCCGCCTGTTCAACGGCTTTGCGTACATCTTCCCTGACGCCGTCCAGATATTCATCGGCAATACCGATCTTCATACCCCTGATGTCCTTTTTCAGACTGTCACAGACGGGCGCACCTTTCCGGCCCTGTGAAGTGGAATCCATTGCATCGTAGGCAGAAATCGCATCATAAACGATTGCTGCATCTTCCACTGTGGCTGTAATCGGCCCTATCTGGTCAAAGCTTGACGCATAGGCAATCAGACCATAACGGGATACTGCACCATAGGTCGGCTTCAGACCCACAATACCGCAGAAAGCGGCAGGCTGACGAATAGAACCTCCTGTATCCGAACCCAGACCGTAAGCGGCAATTCTTCCGCCGACAGCAGATGCCACGCCGCCTGAACTGCCGCCTGCTACATGGTTAATGTTATGGGGATTCTTTGCTCCGCCAAAATAAGACGTTTCGCACGAAGAACCCATTGCAAATTCGTCCATGTTTGTTTTGCCCAGCAATACGGCATTCTGCGCTTTGAGTATTTTCCAGACAGTAGCGTCATAAATAGGCACATAGTCCTCTAAAATTTTGGAACAGCAGGTAGTCCGGATATTTTCGGTAGAGATATTATCCTTGAGTGTCATCGGAATACCTTCCAACAATCCGATACTTTCGCCCGCTGCAATTTTTTTATCAACAGCCGCTGCGCTTGCCAGTGCTGCTTCGGGGGTCAGGGTGACATACGCATTCAAAGCTGCATTGTCACGTCCGGCAGCCGACAGATAGGTTTCTGTCAGTTCCTGACAGGAAAGCTGTTTGCTGCTCAGCATGGTGTGGAGCTTGCTGATTACACTTTCACTCATTCTTTTCACCTCAGTACGGTTATCGCATAATATTCTTGACTAAGAAACAGCCTTCATCGCTGTCTTTGGCATTGGCGAGAATCTTCTCACGCTCATAGGACGGCACGACTTCATCTTCCCGCAGAACATTCGACAGGTTGTTGATGTTGTCAAATTCTGTCCCTTCTTCGGATGCATTGTTAATGGTATCCGCAAACGAAATGATCTTTGCCATATCCTCCGTCAGCTGTTCAATCTCATCTTCAGCGACAAACAACTTGGAAAGTATCGCTATTTTCATAATTTCTTCCTTATCTACCACGAGTAAACCTCCCCTTTCTGTCAATTGATGCTATCAGAAAAGCCGCCGCAAAGCGATACCTCTGAGATGGTCGCTCCGCAGCGGCTCGGTACTTTCTGCTATGATGCTCAGTCTTTACGGATATTCAGTCCGGCAAGCGGCCCGCCGTCATCATCATCGTCGTCATCATAGTCGTCTTCATATTCTTCGTCTAAGCCGCCTTCGTCATCGTCATCATAATCTTCATATTCATCATCGTCATACTCGCCGTCTTCATCGTCCATTTCTTCCGGCAGTTTCTGCTGTCCGCCTGTCCCTACACCAAAGGAAGTGTCAGGGCCTTTGCGGATCAATGCTTCCAGTGCCGCATCTGTCTGGTACTGGTCGGCATTGGCATTGAAGGCATCTTCCGGACCTTTCTTGATGAGCTTTTCGAGTTCGTCATGTTCCACGATCTCATAATCAACCAGTTTCGGCGGGGTAGCCGGTGACATATCGGATTCTTTGGCGGTTTTTTGCTGGTGCTGTACGGTGGGATTGGGCTTTGCCTCGACAGGTTCATCTGCCATCGGCTCCACCATCGGCACAACCTTTTTCGCACCGCGCACAACAACGACAATCACAATAATCAGCACAACGGAAATAACCACCGAAGCAGCAATAATAATCACCGCAAACCACGCGTTGCCGCTGTCCTTATGACCGTCTTTTTCTATTTCGTCTGCTCTGCCCTGTCCCTTGAGATATTCTGCATACTCTTCAGGGGTCAGAATCTTGACTTTATCAGACTGTGACGTCTTTTTGAATTTGGGTGTTTCAGCAACTGTTGTAATAACATATTCACCAACTGCTTCCGGTTCCCATTCACAATAGTATACGCCTGCTGCATCGGATTTCATCAGCTTGACAGTTTCCTTGCCGCTGGCGTTTTTGATATTCGCCTTGACAGTAAAGGTATTCAGCAGCTTCTTATCCTGCAAAATGCCTTCTGCATTCTTGACAGTCGTTTCGATAGTCATTGCTTTGCCCGTGCTGAAGGTTGTCTGTGTCTTCTGCTCCAGATAAACGCTGTAATAGTCCATCTGCGTGACGGTGCAGTTATCGTTGTTGGCTTTGTCTAAATGCAGGCTCCATTCGCCGGCATCAGGATAAAACAGCTTCAGCATGGTGTAGCTTCCCGTAGAGGAAACAGACACCTGTTCATTCTTATCCAGCGGCACAACTTTCTGTGCCGGGTCTTTCAGCTGCGGATTCAGTTCCTTGAAGGTGAACGGACTGCGAATAATAACGCTGACTGTAAAGACGGTATCGTCATTGACAGCAATTTTTACTTCTCCGTCAACGATTTCTTTCTTCTCACCGTTCAGCTCATAAATGTTGCCGAAAATGTCAGAGAAAATTTCTACCAGCTTTTCTGAGGTGGTCGTTTCATACCATACGCCGTCTGTTTCCTCTGCAATCCGCTGTACTTCTTCCTTTTTCATACGTCCGTTATAGTTCAGACCGATCGTATAAACCGGAATCTGGTAGTCATGCAGTGCCAGCAGGGTGGCGTCCATTTCATCTTCGGATTTCTGGAGAGTGCGGGCGCCTTCCTTCGGCAGAGCAGTATTACCGTCCGTCAGCAGGATAATGACCTTTTCGCGATGGTCTTTCTTTATTTCCGGAGTCGTCAGCATTTCCTTTGCCTTTGTCAGACCCAGTGCGATGTCTGTATAACCGTCCAGATCATACTTGACCTCTGCCATTTCCTTTTTGGTTTTTTCGAGTGCCTTTGTATCGCTGATATCCACGACATCACTTGTTGCCAGAAGTTTATGGGTGTAGACAACGTAACCAATGCCGCAGGTATCGTCCAGCAGGTCAACAAACAGCCGGTACGCATCCAGTGCCACTTTGCTGGGGTCGGAGTTGATCATTGAACCGCTGGCATCCAGCACAAAGACAACATCCAGATTCATCTGTCCGTCATTATAAAGTTCATTTGCCGTGTCCTCAGCAGCTCCGCTCTGTTGCACGGTCTGACTTGCCTGACTGTCCTCACTGCTCTCTGCACCGACTGACAGCATCGGACAGATCAC
>CADCQO010000032.1 GCA_902803585.1 uncultured Ruminococcus sp. | reverse complement strand
TGTACCCGATCGATGAAAAGCTGAATCTGTCGCTTCATTTTGAAAATACAGAAGTGGAGCCTTTCAGCCCCGACATTACGGCGGAGGACAACGATACTTTGCCGTTCGGAACAGAAACCATTCAGATTCTGGCAACACCGGGACACACAAAAGGCAGTATGTGCTATCGTATCGGAGAACATCTTTTTACAGGTGACACGCTTATGAGCGGCACGATCGGCAGAACAGACTTTCCTTCGGGCAATCTTCTGGAAATGTATCATTCTATTGTCAGATTAGCTCATCTGGAGGGCAATCCTTTTGTTTACGGCGGTCACGGGGACATTTCTACTCTTGAAGAAGAGCGTCAGTATAATATATTTGTGAGGAAATATGCTTATGACCGTTTATCTTAATCATGCGTTTCACTATGAAACAGAGAATCTGGTGCGGCTGTTTTTTCCGAACGACAAGATCACGGTGCAGAACGAAGCACCTCCGGAAGGCACTCTGCCCCTGATAACGACCCTTATCACGCCGGAGGAAAACAGCAGGAGAATTTTTGTTTCGGCGGCATTCAGCGGCTTTTACGCCGAAGATGCCAAAACAATTGATATAAGTGCAGAATCTCCTGAAGACGCTGAAAAAACGCTGGAGCGGGCTTTAGCAGTGTGTCTGTACGGCGTTCTGGTAAAACTGACCGGACGGAAACAGCCCTGGGGAATTCTGACGGGTGTGCGTCCGATCAAGCTGTTCCGCAGACTTACGGAGCAGTACGGCGAAGCCCGTGCAAAGGACTATTTTCAGCGGGAACTGCTGGTATCGGAGGAAAAGACCCGCCTCAGCGCCGTGACAGAAAAATACGAGAAGAAAGTACTTGCACTGAGCCAGCCTCGTTCCTTCAGCCTGTACGTTTCGATTCCGTTTTGTCCGTCCCGCTGTTCCTACTGTTCCTTTGTTTCGCAGACGATAGAAAATGCCGGAAAGCTGATCGAGCCGTATTTTGCCCTGCTCTGTCAGGAACTGGCAGCAACAGCGGAAATTGCCGCAGCGTGTAATCTCCGTCTGGAGAGTGTCTACATCGGCGGCGGCACACCGACAACCCTGAGTGCATCACAGCTGAATACCCTGATTGCAGAGATCCGCCGTCATTTTGCGATGGAAACCTGTCGGGAATTTACCATAGAAGCAGGCCGTCCCGATACGATAGACAGAGAAAAATTAGAAGCGATTGCAGAGGGCGGCGTGGACAGAATCAGCATCAACCCGCAGACGCTGAACGATGATATATTGAAGGTTATCGGCAGAAAGCACAGTGCCGCAGAAACAATAGAGGCGTTTGCTTTGGCAAGGGAGGTCGGTTTCCGCCATATCAATATGGATCTGATCGCCGGACTTCCTACGGAAACACCTGACAGCTTTGTACACACGCTAAACAGAATCTGTGAACTTTCTCCGGAAAGCGTAACGGTACATACCCTTTCAATGAAACGCTCGTCCCGCCTGACATTACAGGGCAGAGAACTGGATACAGCGAAGGAGTCACCAGCGGCGGAAATGCTTCGCTACGGCGAAAAGAAGCTGACACAGGAAGGTTACCACCCGTATTATCTGTACCGTCAGACCCGCATGGAAGGCAATCTGGAGAATGTAGGCTGGTCAAAAGAAGGTTTTGACGGGCTGTACAATATTTTCGTGATGGACGAAACGCATACGATTCTCGGCTGTGGGGCGGGCGCTGTTTCCAAACTGAAAAAGCCGCTTTCCGAGTCTCTTGAACGCATATTTAACTATAAATATCCGTATGAATATATCAACGGCTTTGAGGAGCTGCTGAGAAGAAAAGAAAGGGTGAAAACTTTCTATGCTGAACTGGCTGAATACCTATCGCAGATATGCCTGTGATATTAACCGTATCAATGAGGAGGCGAGGCGGAATCCGGAGGATTTTATTCAGACCGCAGAAAAAATCTTTCATGGTGATATCCGTCAGGTGACAGACAGGATCCTGAATATTCCTGTCAAGCGCCATATCATTTATCTTTCAGGGCCGTCGAGCAGCGGTAAAACGACTACCGGCAAAAAATTGGCGGAAGCGTTTGAAAAGAAGGGCTGTCATACAATACTGGTCAGTATGGACGATTTTTATCTGGGAAAGGAATATGTGCGTATTCTTCCCAACGGTAAGTATGATTTTGAATCGGTCGATGCGCTGGATATTCCCTTGATGAAGCGCTGTGTCGAACATATTGCACAAAGCGGTGAATGCGACATTCCCGTCTATGATTTTCCGAACAGCCGCCGGAGCAATATGACACGGCATATCCGTCTGGAAGAGGATTCTGTTGTTATCATAGAAGGCATTCATGCGCTGAACCCGATTTTTGACGACACGATTCCGAGAGAATATGTCAGCAAGATTTATGTAGCGGTAAAGCAGGGCGTGAAGGACAATGAAGAATATGTGCTGACGAACCGTGAAATCCGTCTGATCCGCCGTGTGATGCGTGACAATAGTTTTCGCGGCACTGCGCCCGAAAAAGTGATCGGTATGTGGGACGATGTAGTGGAGGGCGAGCAGAAAAATATCCGTCCGTATCGCTATACCAGCGATTTTACCCTGAATACCATTCATATCTATGAGCCCTGCATCATGAAAGCACGGGCAATGGAACTGCTGTTGCAGGTTGATGCTTCTTCAGAAGTCGGTGCTGCGGCACAAAAACTGGCGCATTCGCTGGCACGTTTTGAGGCGATTGACAGCGCACTTGTCCCAGAAAATTCACTGATACGGGAATTTATCGGCGGCGGCTGCTACGAGTATTGAAAATATCCTGTGTGAGGGTATTGAAGAACAGCCGAAATGGTGATATAATAAGTCATCACGATGCGAAATGTGAGGAGGGAATGTCCTTATGGGTATGATGGAAGATGTTCTGATGAATGCGAAAGCGGCTGTTGATGCGGTTGGTGAGAAGGCAGGCAGAGTCATTGACAAATCAAAGCTGCGTCTTGCATTGGTGGATATCAGATCTGAACTGTCAAAGAAATACCGTATGCTGGGAAAGGTCTGCTATGTTGTCTATACAACAGGCAAAAACTGCGATAAAAGCGTCAGCGAACTGGTGGAAAGCATCAAAGAACTGAATGCACAGTTAAACTCTGTCAGGGAAATGCTTGCGAATGCCGAAAAGAAAACAAAATGCCCTGCCTGCGGCGCTTATAATGCAAAAGGCGCACTGTTCTGCCGTAAGTGCGGCGCAAGACTGGCTGCAAAAGCACAGGCCGATGAAGAATATACACAGGAAGAACTGCTGGATTTTGCCGAAGAGATTATCAATGAGGAAACTGATGATTGACGGCGGCTGTCAGCACATAGGATCGCACCGTATACGTCTGCTATGCGGTGCATATTATTGGAAATCTTTATTTTAAGAGAAAGGAAGTGCTTGTGTGTCGGGAAAGAAAACAGGAAGAAAATCACAATCCTTTCTGAAAGGCGCAATGGTACTCGGTTCGAGTATGATTATCGTCAAGCTGATGGGCATGATCTACAAGATACTGCTGTCCAATCAGTACGGAGGAGTAGGCACAGGCTTGTTCAACTCGGCGTATGCGCTGTATAATCCGCTGTTTATGCTTTCAACAGCCGGATTCCCGATTGCCATTTCAAGAATGGTATCCGAAAGCATTACCAAGAAACGCTACAAGGACGTAAAGCAGATACATAGAATTTCTGTTCCGATCTTCGTGATTGCGGGCTGTCTGTGTTTTCTGGCGATGGTTCTGGGCGGTTTTCTGTATGTCAAGATCATTCATGCTGACAATGCTATTTTTGCATTGCTGTGTCTGTCGCCGACTATCTTTTTCGGCTGTCTGATGTCCATTTATCGCGGGTACTTCGAGGGTATGAGAAACATGGTGCCGACAGCGGTATCGGAGATCATCGAGGCGGCATGCAAGCTGTTTTTAGGTCTTGCGGCATCTTTTCTCGTAACCAAATACGGTATGAGCTGTTACGAGTCAACAGGCTATGTATTCGGTACAAAATGTGCCAATACGACCGAAGCCGAAGCGGTCGTCATACCGATTGCCATTGGTGCAGCCATCACGGGTATTTCTCTCGGTTCGCTGTTCGGCTTTCTGTACCTGTTTATCCGCTATAAAAAAGGCGGAGACGGCATTACCCGTGAAGAGATTATGCAGTCGCCTTCACCGAGAAAAGCCAATCAGACACTGAGAGTCATGATACGGACGGCTATTCCTATCGGTCTTGGCTCTATTATCATGAGTCTGGCGGATATGGTTGACTCTACTCTGGTCAATATCCGTATCAATAATATCATGCAGAGTAATCCTGACGCTTTGCTGAATGTGTATGGTTCGCTGATTCCGGATTATGTTGTCAGTACAGGCGAAACACACACCTTCCTGTATGGCTGCTATGGTATAGCACTTACCCTGATGATGCTGGTAACAGCTGTTACACAGGTATTCGGCACAACTGCCCTCCCGTCTGTTACGGCGGCATGGACGGGCGGCAACAAGGAACAGCTCAAAAAAAGCATGGAAACCGTTATGCGTGTCACAACCCTTGTTACGATTCCCTCCGGCATTGGTATGTCCGTTCTGGCAGAACCCCTGCTTTCGCTCATTTATCACGGCAGTTCTGTATCGGACGAAGTAGAAATCGGCTCGAAAGTCCTCACTGTCATGGGTATTTCCGTTATCTTTATCGCTACCAGCACACCGCTGTGCAGTATGCTGCAGGCGGTAGGACGTATGGACGTGCCGCTCAAACTCTTTGCCATAGGTATGGTAATCAAGATCATTGTTAACTATGTTCTTGTAGGGATTCCGGAAATCAATATTCAGGGTGCAAATATCGGCTCCATTGTCTGCTACGGTTTTGTAACGGTCGTTGCACTGTTTGTGCTTTGCAGGCAGACAAAGATCATACCGGATTTCGTTTCGATTTTCGTCAAGCCTCTGCTGGCGGGTATTGTCTGCGGTGTGGTGGCGTATTTTTCCGAAATCTTGTTCGATTTGTTCTTCAAACAGCGCATTGCAACCATTCTGGCAGTAGTAACCGCCATTATTGCCTATATCATCGCCCTCTTTGTCTTTAAGGCAATCAAAAGAGAGGATATTTTACAGATGCCAAAGGGAAATAAAATTATAAAACTACTTGAAAAACGTAAGCTGATAAGGTAAAATAGTATACTGTACGGTATTTCAGTTCAAGGGAGATATTTGTGTGGAATTTCAGTTTAAAGATAATTATGACGTGAAAGATCTGGTAACAATCGTGCAGAAACTGCGGTCGCCCGATGGCTGTCCCTGGGATAAGGTGCAGACACACCAGAGTATCCGCAGCGACTTTATAGAAGAAGTCTATGAGGCTGTTGAAGCGATTGACGAACAGGACACGGAACATCTTCGGGAAGAATTGGGAGACGTATTGCTGCAGGTCGTTTTTCATACAGTTCTCGAAATGGAACAGAATCACTTTACACTCAACGATGTGGCAGACGATGTATGCAAAAAAATGATACTGCGCCACCCTCATGTGTTCGGCAATGTAGTGGCAGAAACACCTGAGGAGGTCATCAGAAACTGGGACGAAATCAAAATGCAGTCTAAGTCCCAGAACGCTGTATCCGAAGCGATGGACAGTGTTTCCAAGGCACTGCCTTCCTTGATGAGAAGCAAAAAGCTGTGGAAAAAAGCAGCAAACGGCGGCGTCGCTCTGAACGGTGCCGGAGCAGCTCTTTCATTGGTGGAGCAGAAGCTGGAGGAAGTCAGAAGTGCTGTTGATGAGCAGCGTACAGAAGATTACGAAAAGAGAATAGGCGCACTTCTTTTTGCGGCGGCGGGCTTGTCAAGAGAGCTGAAGACAGACTGCGAACAATCGCTGTATTATGCCTGTGATGCTTTTATCGCACGGTTCAAGGAGCTTGAAAGCGAAGCGGCAGCATCAGGCGTTGATATACAGAACCTGCGTTCCGAAGTAATTGCGAAGCTTTGGGGCGAGCTTTAATCATCAAAATAACGGAGGAAAGT
>CADCQO010000031.1 GCA_902803585.1 uncultured Ruminococcus sp. | reverse complement strand
TACCATTCACCCCACAGCGGTGAAAAAACTGTGATGTCTGTCATATTGCCACCTCATTTTCTCTTTTCTTATCAAAGTACATTCCCTCTACCATACATATTATCATACACAAGCCGGTTATTCAAGTCAAGGCTTTGAAAAATCAAAAGACAGGAAAGCCAAAAGCCTTCCTGCCTGTCTGCTATGCTTCAAAAACGTATTCTGCCAGTACCGTGCCCGTTTTGTTTTTATGTCGGAATACGACCGAGAATTGTTTGAGTTTGTTCTGATTCATGATACGCTTGATAAGACTCTGCATAGATGGCTTGAGTGCCTCCATCGCTGTATCCAGAGCCTGTTTTTCTTTCACAGCAACACCATAAATATCATATTTAACTTCATAAACCAGTTTGTCGTCACCTTCTGCAAATACGGAAAAATCCAATGTATCGGGATTTTTTGCCATGAATTCCGATTTCAGCTTGACGACTTCTGCCTGTCCATGCGGACTTTCCACATACTGCTTGATGGTCTGTTTCTCAAAGAAGAATTTCCACACCAGCACGCCGCCGACAACCGCCACAACCATGATAATTGCCACAATGACAATCAGCTTCTGGTTCTGACTGCGCACCTGTGTGAGTGTTGTAACAGGTGAGGATATGGAAGACGACTCAGACGGGTCAGGACGATATAAAGGCGCGTTCGGGTCATAGTCCAGTTCCGGCTTGTAAAAAGGTTCATTCGGGTCATAGTCCGGCTCCTGATTCGTGAAAGAAGTACCGTTATTGCCCTGACCGCCCATATTGCCGCCGGCATTGTCACTATAACGCATGGGACTGGTGTTGACAGACTGTCCGTAGCTGCTGCCGTAATCGGTGGACTGTCCGTAGCCGCCGTTGTTATTGCCGTAATCGGTGGACTGTCCGTAGCCGCTGTTGTTATTGCCGTAATCGGTGGACTGTCCGTAGCCGCTGTTGTTATTGCCGTAATCGGTGGACTGTCCGTAGCTGCCGTTGTTATTGCCGTAATCGGTGGACTGTCCGTAGCTGCCGTTGTTATTGCCGTAATCGGTAGGCTGTCCGTAGCCATGACCGGAATTATTAAAACTGCCGCCGCCCGCGAAGCCGCTGCCATAGTTAGAATCAAAATCTTCGTTCATTTCCAAACCTCCGTTATTTTGCTGTTTCATGCCCTTTTTCTTCCGTCTAAGATTGTACCACAACAATAACAGTTTGACAATACCACATCAACATTTTATCGTTATATTTCCGTCCGGACAGCAGAAATTTCCGCCGCTTTCATAGTAACACAACAATTTTCATATTGTCAAGAAGAAGCAGTCCGTTTTATGGAACAATCTCTCCCGTTCTGACAAAACAAAGAAACATTTCTGCACAAAAGCAAAAGAGCAGGCACAACGCCCGCTCTCTTGCTAAAGGAATAAAAAGAAAAAAGGAAAAAGGAAAGAAAAGGAATAATCAAATTTCATTTCGGGGCAGCACCCTCTTGGCGAATTCTGTCGAACGCTCAGCGCATCTGCCCTTACTTGCCAATGTTTGCCTCACTCTGTATTTATAATATACTAAAACTATTCAGTTGTCAAGAGTTTTTTATAAATTTTTCATAGTTAATTTTTTCACGAACTCCGGTTTTCACAAACTGTTTCGTTTATTTTTGAAAAAACCGTAAAAAACGCCTGATTTCTATTTGACTTTAGAGAAAAAAAGAGATATGATAATACTGATGAGTTCAGTATGCTAAACGGGCATATCTGCCGATATTAACTGTGTTTTTTACGGAGCGATTTATGCAAACAGGAATTTCTACGGGCTGTCTTTATCCGATGCTGACAGAGGAAAGTATCCATACATTAACCTCTCTCGGCTTTCGGCTGTTTGAAATATTTTTCAATTCCTTTTCGGAACTGGAAACAGACTTTCTCGACCGTCTGCACTGTTTTCTGGAACAGCAGGGTGCAGCAGTTGCCTCTGTTCACCCGTTTACTTCTTCTTTCGAGTCCTTTCTGCTGTTTTCCAACTATGAAAGGCGTTTTCTGGACGGTGTGACTTTCTACGAAATGTTTTTTCGTACAGCACAGAGGCTTGGTGCGGACAAGGTTATTCTGCACGGTCTGAACACCAGTTACCGTTCTACCATTTCTGACAGGGAATACTTTCGCCGCTTTGCGGTTTTGCAGGAAAGAGCGCATTGCTATGGGGTAACGCTGCTGCAGGAAAACGTCAGCAACTTCCGCAGTCGTGACCCTGACTTTCTGCGGGCAATGATACAGGAGATTCCTGAACACGCTGCTTTTGTACTGGATATCAAGCAGGCTCTGCGAAGCGGTACAGACCCGCTGACGATTGCTCAGATCATGGGAAGCCGTCTGCGTCATGTCCATATCAGCGGCAGCACCAGCGACCAGTGCTGTGTACTGCCTGACCGCAGTGATTATGACTGCCGTCCCCTGCTGCAATACCTGAAGGAAACGCACTACGACGATCCGGTGATTCTTGAGGTTTACCGGTTCAGCTTTGAGCAGCCGGAGGAGCTGATACAGAGCCGTCATTTTCTGGAAAATATCATTCACCGATACTAAAAAGGAGGAGATCTGATGAAATGTCCTTATTGCGGCTGTGAAGAAAGTCGTGTTGTTGATTCACGCCCTACTGATGAGGGAGAGCGCATACGCCGCCGCCGTGAGTGTTTCAACTGTGCCAAACGCTTCACCACTTATGAAATTGTGGAAACGACTCCCGTCATGGTCATCAAACGGGATAACTCAAGAGAACCGTATAACCGCCAGAAGCTGACACAGGGCATTCTTCGTGCCTGCGAGAAACGTCCTATTTCTGTCGATCAGGTAGACAGCATTGTCGATCAGGTAGAATCTGCTATTCAGCACAATTACGACAGAGAAGTGCCTTCGGAGAAAATCGGTGAATATACTATGGAAGCGCTCAAAAGTGTGGATGAAGTCGCCTATGTCCGTTTTGCCTGCGTTTACCGCCAGTTTCAGGATATTCATACTTTTATGGACGAGTTAAAACGCCTGATGGAAGAAAAATAACAAAAAGGGGCTGACGACATGATTATTGATACCCATGTACACATAGGAGATATGCTCAATTTCAAACTCACAGAAGAAGATGTTCTCTATTCTATGGAGCAGTATGGCATTGACCACAGCATTGTGTCCTGTCTTGATGCCGCAGAGTTTGACCATTCGTTAAGACCCATTCCCGCAAAATACCAGCATTCCCAGTTAGAGTGCCTGCAAAAAACTGTTGACTTTGCGAAAAAGCACCCTTCCCGCATTTCCGCTGCTGTATGGGTAAAGCCATACGGCGAAAAGGCGGATTATGACCTGTACAAAGCAGTCAATGACAACCGCAGATACATCAAGGCGATCAAGTTCCACCCCTATCATTCCAATGTTCCCTTTGACAGCAAAACAACAGAACCGTTTATCGAGCTGGCGCAGCATTACGGACTGCCGGTTGTTGTGCATACGGGCGGCTGTGATGCCGCTTCGTGCGTCCGTGTGTATAATATGGCGAAACGCTTTCCGAAAACGCGCTTTGTGATGGTACACATGGGACTGGGAACAGATAACCGTGAGGCCATCGAATTGGCTGCCAGACTTCCGAATCTCTACGGCGATACAACGTGGGTTTCTGTACAAAGCACTCTGCGGCTGATACAGACAGCCGGTATCGAAAAGGTCATGTTCGGCAGTGACAATCCCATTGACGGCCCCGACACCTATCTGCACAACAGAACCGGCGACCGTTCTCTTTATCAGGATTATTTTCACGAACTGCCGAAACTGCTTTCGCCGGCAGATTATGACCGCCTGATGTACCGGAACGCCGCCGATTTTTTCGCTATTCCCCTTTGAATCCGTCATTCACAGTACACGGCAAAAACCGGCTGGGTATCACTTTTTCTGACCTGTAATGGTAATTTTATCGAAATCGATGCCCGACTGACGGTTGACAATATCTTTGATGGTGACAACTGTTGCCTCGTTCAGACCATCCTCCGGTACAATGACGGTACAGTTCCCGTTATTGACCGATACCAGACAATCTGCAAATCCCTTTGCCTTGATTTCTGTTTCCATATCGCTTTCCGCTTTGATATTCTTTGACAGGGCTTCTGCCGCTGCCATTGCTTCTTTCCGTGCCTGTTCGGACGTATCCGCCGCCTCTATCAGTTCTGCCAACGCTGATACAGCGTCATCTCTTGCTGACTGCCGCTGCTGACGCTCTGATGTAAAGAAATCCATCTGTGCAGAACTGACTGCTGCAGAGGCGGCTTTTGTCTGCGTGTTTTTGCTGCTTTTCTCTGCCGGCTGGCTGTTCTCTGCTTTTTTGGCGGTCTGACCCGATACCTCTGTATTGACATAAACCGTCTGTCCCAGTTCTTTGGTATCGGCGGCCGTTTCACTGACGGCAACAGGCTGTGTGTTGGTAAACTGCCAGTTCAGATAAACCGCCGCCCCCAAAGCTACAACCAAAGCACCGACTAAAAGCTGTCTTTTTCCGAATGTCATCGTTGTTCCTCCCCTAATCACTCAATTTCAGTACACAAATGTGCGACTCGGACAGATGTACTGCCGCAGAAACGGCTGACCTGATGCGGGACGCTACCTCTTCATTATCGCCGCCTTCACATACTACCAGAACACCCTTTACACTCGGCATCATCTGCCCTATCGTTACCGCCTGTTCAGAACCGTCACTCCTTCGTATGACGATACACGACTTTTTCTCTGTATTCTGATGCTCTCCCCCGCCGCTGCGCTCGTTTGTCTGTATATCGCTGTCAGTGGCGTAAATACTGCGTATCGTGCCGTCTATCGTCAGCATCAGCTTGGTGCGTCCTGCTCCTTCAATACTCGCTACCATGTTTCCTAACTCTGTACTGAGCTGTTCCCGATAAGCCGCCGCCTCCTCCCATACACTGTTATCGTCTGACGGCGGCTGGACAGAAGATGCTTTATTCTGCTGATGAAACAGGGACGATATAAAGATCAGTGCAATTCCTGCAAGCCCAACAATGACAATCAGCTTCAGCAGACGTTCCCTTTTATGAAGGCCGTCTGCTGCCGTTTCTTCCTCGTGCTTCTCTGCTTCTCCGGACATATCGCCCCTCTTTTCTTCCGTCATTCTACGATAATCGTGCGGCACTCAATGCCCAGTTCTTCCCTGACCTGCCGGCTGACCGCAGCACTGCGGTGTGCGTCCTGCCTGTGCAGCATGACCTCTGCTGTGATACATTCTATGCAGCCCTCTGTATCAATATCCGTATGCACCTCTACTTTTGCGGGTTCAATCCCCTTTTCCTTCAGTTTTTTGTCAATCAGTTCCGCCGCCGCCCGCTCCAGACAAACTTTTCTCTGTTTCTCCAGCGAAAGCGTACTGTCAGGTACTGCCTCTGAATATTCCGGTATTTCCATTTCTTTTCCAAAATCCTTCACAGCGTTTCCGATAGGCAGCAGAACGGCTGACAGCAAAAAAAGTCCCAGCACCAGCCGCACGGTTTTTTCTAACGCCGTATCCGATAAGAGCATTTCGACAATACACACTACTACCGCACATATTGACACAGCAGCAGCCCATTGATAAAGACCTTCCATTTTCCTGCTCCTTCTTATCGGGATGACAGCAGAATGACCACTGTCGAAATAATGAACACCACTATCACCGCAATCAGCAGGGCAGTAAGCATTCCTACCGCTTTGGAAACAGTCCTGAAAACACCGCTCAGACCTGTGATTCCCACTATATCGCTCACCGATGACAGCAGGAAAAGCGAAAACTGCCAGAGAATGCACTCCAGCAGGAAAAAAAGAAAAAAAAAGGATGAAGCAATAATGACAAACACCC
>CADCQO010000030.1 GCA_902803585.1 uncultured Ruminococcus sp. | reverse complement strand
TACAGGCATCTTTTACAGCCTGCTTGGTTATGTTGTTGCTGTAATTATTCAGCCACATAAATCCCGAATGTGTCTTTTTCAATTCCTCCCCGTCATTTCTACAAAGTTATGCAATAGCTGCAAACCTACTTTACCACTTTTCTCAGGGTGAAACTGTGTTGCAAAAATATTGCGGTACTGAACAGCAGCATCAATATCGACACCATAATGTGTTCTTGCAGCGACAATATTTTCATCGTCAGCCCTCAAAAAGTAAGAATGCACAAAATAAACGTATGCTTCTTCGGGAATATTCTGGAAAATACCGCTGTGCTGACAGATATCCAAAGAATTCCAGCCCATATGAGGAATTTTCAGTGTTCCATCTGCATTCGGAATTTTTGTAATACTACCCTTAAGGATTCCAAGACCTTTGACACCGGGACTTTCATCACTGCCATCAAATAACAACTGCAATCCCAAACAAATGCCCAACAAAGGTTTTTCGCTGTCAATGAAGCTGCGAACCGCTTCGGCAGCACCTGAACGATTCATACAATCCATAGCATCTGCAAAGGAGCCTACGCCAGGCAGGATAGCACCATCTGCTTTCAACAGCTCATCTTTACGGCTGGTAATCGTACAATCACACCCAATGAAATGCAGTGCTTTTACAACGCTTTGCAGATTACCCGCTCCATAATCAATAACGGCTATCATATTCTTCAACTCATTTCTTTTTATAATACGATCATTCTACCATAAGTTTTTTTTATTATCAATATTTCTTTTGCAGATTTTGTTTTTTGCAGCAAGTAATAATCGTCACAACAAAATTATTCAAAAATAGTTGCGGCATACTTTGGCTGTTTGTAACAATCATCAGAAAAGGGGGGAAGATTTCTTGTTGTTCGGGTTAAAAATCTCCCAGATCTTCAATCTTTGCAATCAGTTCTTTCTGGCGTTCATAGAAAAGCAGTTCTTTATTATGCTTGAAGTATTCTGATCCGCCGTATTGCCCAATGAAGTTTGCTGTATGAATATTGGAGGTTAATTCGGTTACGACAATCAATATTTCATTACCTTCTCCAAAGACTTGTTCAAGGAACAGAAACATATTGGTAAGTTGTGTCTGTGTATGCTGAATAAGTACATTGAGCTCATTTCTCCTGATGCTGAAATCTTCCTTTATTTTTTTGAAAGCAGTTGTACTGTCATCTCCTGTAATCAGAACACGATATCGTTCTATAATCTTTTGCACTTTTTTCAATTGTGCGATCTTATCCAACGATACACTGCCCGATTTCTTCATACTAATGATTTTGCGTTGATGTTCTTCGATAAGTGTATCCATTATTTCACTTGGAACGCAGTCAGCAGAAGAAATATTTGATTTGAATGTTTTCATCAGATTAACAACCTCTTTTAAAACGGCCTCAGCATCATTGCTTTCTCGTGCAGACATACTTACAGTATCCAGCAGCATTCCAATCAAGGACATTCGCTCATCTATACCAGCATTTTTTGCTCGAATGCACAGATCTTGTTCTACCGTTCCATCAAGTATCTTGTTTATCTGATAGTCACTCTTGTACTTAATGAACAGGTCATAATATCCGGCAAAATTGCGCGATATTTCCGGATTCTGTATATACTGGGAAGTCAGTTTTTCATCTATCTGTATGCCGTGCATTTCATACAGTTTTATCATCTGACTCAGATCTTCCCAGCCTCTGGCGGTGACAAAAGTTTTACCATCGACTGTGCTTTCTATACGATAAAAATTAGACTTTTTGGTTTCCAGATAAGTCAGTACTGCAGGATGTACTGCTTTGGCATAAGCGTATTCCTTCCATACGATAAAGTCCGGTTCTACATCTATTCGCTTTAATCTGTCCCAGGTTACGATGTCAAATTCACGTACAGAACGATTATATTCTGGAGGATTGCCGGCTGTAACAACAATCCAGCCATCAGGAACGCGATGTCTGCCAAAAGTCTTATACTGCAAAAACTGCAACATGATAGGTGCAAGCGTTTCTGAAACACAATTGATTTCATCTAAAAACAAAATACCTTCTTCGATGCCTGTTTCTTGCATCAGATCATAAATAGAGGCAATAATTTCACTCATAGTATATTCAGAAATATCGTATTCTTTGCCTTTATAGTTTTTATGCTGAATAAAAGGCAGTCCAAGTGCACTCTGTCTTGTATGATGCGTCATGGAATAGGATAAAAGTCCTACACCCATTTCGGCTGCAATCTGTTCCACAATGGCTGTTTTGCCTATACCAGGAGGTCCCATCAGGAAAACCGGCCGCTGTTTTTCAATGGGTACGATATATTCTCCGTCTTCATCTTTTGTAAAATATGCCGTGATAGCATTTTTTATTTGTTTTTTGGCTTCCTTGATGTCCATTATATTTCCTCTTTTCTCAGTATAAGTTTAATTGCCCATACAGGTACGTTGTAGTCGTTATATTCATCATCGATAAAGACAATAGCTGTCTGATAGCTGGGTTGGCGACTGGGAAATTTGCCGCATCCGTCTGTAAAATAAATCATACCTTTCAGATTAGTAAATTCTTTCTCTTCTATCAGCTGATCTACCAATTGGAACACAGGGCGATAATCTGTTCCGCCGAGTCCCCTTATCTTCATATCTTTCAAATAGGCATCAAACTCTTCCTGCGTAGTGATTTTAACATGTTCTTGTATATCAGCATCACATTGAATGATGTGCAGGTTGATTTTTGTAAAAAAATTCTCTTCCTGTTTCAGAATATTATAAGTTTTCTGAACGAATTTTTGTACTGTTTCTCCTTTTACAGAGCATGAGGTATCAATAGCGATAACAAATTCTTTGATTCGTTTTACATCTTTATACTCAAGAGGTTCGACCAATGGCATTCGTTCATAAAGCTGTAAACCATAGGTGTAGAAAATGTAATCAAATTCATCGTCATTGATCTTCATGGTTTCACCATAAACAGAAAACTTTTTCAGAAAAGAGGTGTAGTCATATCTCTCGCGGTTCACAGCCCTGAGATTTTGAATTAACGAACCGCTTTTTTTACCCCTTTGTCTGGAGAAGCTTTCCAGATCAAGCTCTATTTTTTCAGAAATATCACGCCATAATTTTTCAAGTTGTTTCATTGTCTGTGTTTGTACCATACTGCCAGCTGTATATTGATCTTTATCAGTAATGATATCCGGATTATACCATATGTCATGATTATCCTGACAAAACAGCGGTTCAAAAGCATCAAGGTTTTCATTGTTATCAAGCAGATACCTGTAAATATGTTCCGCATTAAAATATTTTATTTTTGTTTTGAGAATTTGCAGTTCTTTCCGTCTTTTGCTGTCACCGTCAAGTTCCGTACAGTCTAATTCCAGTTCTAACAAAATATTTTCAACTGCTAAATCACAGGCAATATTCCATACTCTATGGTCAACAAGATGGTTAACAAAGAAATGTCTGAGTACACAATGAAGTAAAGTGTGAAGATATTTTCTTGCAGGGAAGGTCTGACATTGTTTATATATTTTCAAGATGAATCTGGGCGAGTAATATATTGTGTCACCATTTACACAGATACTGTCAATCGACTTTGTTGGACGTATCTTCAGACCACTGATTGCCATATCCATAAAGCGTAAATTTACCATCAGCTGACTCCGCGAAAAATTAATGATTGACGCTGCCAACTGTTCTATTTTGTCCTCCATCATATCATCTCTCCTGTTTATAAATTGACGATCCCGTTACATTATAAATCATGTATGAGATAAAATCAATTATTTTTCTGATGCTTTTGTGCATTATGCGCAGTTTATATTTTAATTGACACTAAAATAATGAAATGCTATAATGATACACAAGCCTTTTGGCAGATATGAAAGCATTTATATTGAAAAAATCAAGATGATTGAACCTGATTCGCCAAAAGCCTACAATTCAAGTATGAAAGGGAAAGGTGTGTTATGCAAAACAGCATACAGGATCGCATTCACGGGATAACCGAAATGTTGATGGAAGATTACGGAAAGGGGAGAGTGATTGATGAAATAAAAACTTTCGATTATCCTGACAAGGCAATCGTTATTGATATACTGGAAAAACTGAAAATGATTATTTATCCCGGCTATTACCGTAACAGCAATTACAAAACCTATACGGTAAGAAATAATATTTCTATTATCCTTGAAGATATTATTTACCACCTGATTAAGCAAATATCTATTGTACTGAAATATTCTGCCGATTATCAGGAGGCTGATCCGGAAACTATTGCACAGACCTCTGAAAAAATTACTTTTGATTTTTTGAAGCAGATACCGAAAATTCGCGAATATATCGACACAGATATTACAGCAGCTTATGACGGAGACCCTGCTGCTACCAACAAAGAGGAAATTATCTGTACCTATCCTGGATTATTTGCTATATTTACCAATCGGATCGCACATGAGCTTTTTTTGTTGGGAGTGCCGCTTATCCCTCGTATTATGACAGAATATGCCCACAGTCTGACTGGTATTGATATTCATCCCGGCACAACAATCGGCAAATACTTTTTTATCGATCATGGTACAGGTATCGTTATTGGGGAAACAACCGAAATCGGCAATAACGTCAAAATTTATCAAGGGGTTACCCTTGGCGCACTCTCTACAAGAGGTGGTCAGAATCTTCGTGGAAAGAAAAGACATCCTACCATCTGCGATAATGTTACTATCTATTCAGGCGCTTCTATTCTTGGCGGCGAAACGGTGGTAGGTAATGGTGTCGTTGTTGGCGGTAATGCTTTTATTACTACCTCTATTCCAGAAGGAGCAAAGGTAAGTGTAAAAAGTCAGGAACTTACATATAATTATGATTCATCCAAACCTGTTGAGCGCAGAGATGTAGAGCTGGGTGATACATGGTTTTATATGATATAGGATATTCCTATTGATAAATATAGGAATGTCCTATATCATCAGCGCTATAAAGTGCTTGACAAAATCGGTAAAGAGTGAGATAATACTGTACAGCGATAACCTACTATTTATATATGAAAACTAAGAAATAAATAAGGAGATTTTATCATGAACGCTGTATGCCCTCAAAAACGATGTTGATGCTGCCTTTCATCAATCAAAGAATTCCAAGGAGAGTAACAAATGAGAACATACAAAAAAATCACTGATTTAATCGGAAGAACCCCTCTTTTGGAACTTGATTCTATCAGCGGCGATACCGGAACTACTGTATTAGCGAAACTTGAGTATTTTAATCCAGCAGGAAGCGTTAAAGACAGAATTGCCAAAGCAATGATAGAAGACGCAGAAGCGAAAGGATTACTGAAGCCGGAATCTGTTATTATTGAGCCTACAAGCGGCAATACAGGTATCGGATTGGCTGCCGTAGCCGCAGCAAGAGGATATCAGGTAATTCTTACCATGCCGGAAACTATGAGCATTGAACGCAGAAATCTGTTGAAGGCGTATGGAGCAAAGGTTGTTCTGACTGAAGGCGTTAAAGGAATGAAGGGCGCTATTGAGAAAGCACATGAGTTAGCAGCCTTGCATAAACACAGTTTTATTCCCAGTCAGTTTACTAACGATGCTAATCCGAAAGTACATTTTGACACAACGGGTCCGGAAATCTGGAAAGATACCGATGGAAGGGTAAATATCTTTGTAGCAGGAGTAGGTACGGGCGGTACTGTTTCCGGTGTGGGAAAGTTTCTGAAAGGAAAAAATCCGGCAGTAAAAATAGTAGCTGTTGAGCCAGCAGGATCGGCCGTGTTGTCAGGAGAAAAACCTGGTCCTCATAAAATACAGGGCATCGGTGCAGGTTTTATTCCAAAAACACTGAACACAGATGTCTACGATGAAGTGATAAAAGTGTCTAATGAAGATGCTTTTGTAATTGGCAGGACTCTTGCACAAAAAGAGGGATTGTTAGTTGGTATTTCATCAGGTGCTGCGGTATGGGCAGCAAAACAGCTTGCAGAACGTCCGGAAAACAGGGGAAAAGTTATCGTCGCAATATTGCCCGATACAGGTGAAAGATATCTTTCTACGCCTATTTTTTCAGTATAATATCAGAATAGAGGTAACCAAAATGAAAATTCGCAGTAATGTACAGGTAAATAATATATTTGCTGAAAACATTGTTTTTGTTTCCGGCAGCGTTTCTGCGCCCTTTGTTTGTTGCTGTATGTGTTGTAGTGACACAGACAGCTTGTAGGGGTGTTTTATGTAATCCGTAAAACAGATTTTCTATCAAAGCCGTCTGTATGCCTTTTGTGCAGTGCAGACGGTTTTTTTGTCAGAAAGGAGAAATATATGATAGCAGCACAAGAAAGTATCACTGCAAAACTTTGTTCTTTTGCCCGTGCCTACCATTCAAATGTCGGACGAAAAAAGATATTTGATGATTACCTTGCTTATGATCTGATGGGCAGAGATGAATTTGAAAAAATAGGTCAGTTGATACAAAATGATTTTGAAACAGATATATCGGACAAAAACTATAGTTTTGATCCGGAACGAATTGTTCATACACTTAATCGCTACATTACACCGATACCGCTTTCGCGAATCGCATTTGCTGAACAGAAACTCGTACAATTTGCTGAGAAATATGGTGTATGTCAGTATGTAATATGCGGAGCAGGAATGGATACCTTTGCTTTTCGGAATGACAATCCGAATATCAGGATATTTGAGCTTGATCATCCGGATACAGGAAGATATAAACAGGAAAGAATCCGTGAACTTGAGTGGAACATTCCGTCCAACCTTACATTTATCCCTATAGACTTTTCAAAGGACGATATGAGTGAAAAATTACTGGAATCAGGATTTAATCCTTCACTTCCTTCCTTTTTTGCTATTCTGGGAGTTTCGTATTATCTGAAGTTGTCTGTTTTTGAGCAGACCATTGAGAAAATCGGAAAGTTGTGTAAAACAGAAGGAAGAATCGTATTTGACTATCCTGATGAAACAACACTAAGAAAGCAAAATGCCGAACGTGTACACACACTTGCAGGCATTACGGAAAAGCTCGGAGAAAAGATGCTGCATGGTTATTCTTACAAAGAAATATTTACAGCTCTTGAAAGACACGGTTTTGCTATTGAAGAACATGAAACACCACAGATGATACAACAGCACTATTTCCAAAACAGAGATGACGATATCAGTGCTTTTGAAAATATCAATTTTGTGTTAGCTTACAAAGGAGAAGGATAAAAAATGAAAGAATACATTTTTACATCAGAATCTGTTACAAAAGGACACCCCGACAAAGTTTGCGATATGATTTCTGATGCCATTCTGGATGCGTACCTCAAAGAGGATAAAAATGCCCGTATTGCTGTAGAAGCGGTTGTAAAAAACAACACTGTTGTACTGGCAGGAGAAATTTCCTCAATAGCCAATGTTGAAATAGAGAAGATTGTAAGACAGACTATCAATAGTATTGGCTACAATCGGGCAGAGCTTGGATTTGATGGGCATTCTGTCAGAATTATCCAATTGATCGATCAGCAGTCTCCGGATATCGCACAAGGAGTTGACGAAGCATTGGAAAATCGTGGTAAATCGGAAAGTGATCTTGGAGCTGGCGATCAAGGAATGATGTTTGGTTATGCAGTCAATGAAACAGAAGAATTGATGCCGCTGGCAATTTCATTAGCACATAAACTGTCTAAAAGACTGACGGAAGTCAGAGAAAACGGAACGCTTTCTTATCTGCGACCAGATGGAAAAACGCAGGTTTCGGTTAAATATAGGGACGGTAAGCCTGTAGGGATTGATACAGTTCTGATATCCACACAGCATGATCCGGACGTTACACAGGAACAGATACGAAAAGATCTCATTCAATATGTTATCAAACCGAGTATTCCCATACAATGGCAGGATGATAATTTTACAGTTCTCGTCAATCCGACAGGACGGTTTGTCATCGGAGGACCTGTCGGAGACAGCGGACTGACGGGAAGAAAGATTATTGTGGATACTTACGGTGGAGCGGCAGCTCACGGCGGCGGTGCTTTTTCTGGTAAAGATCCTACAAAGGTTGACCGCAGTGCAGCTTATGCGGCAAGATACCTGGCAAAAAATATTGTTTGGGCAGGGCTTGCTGAAAAAGCGGAAATACAGCTTGCTTATGCTATCGGCGTTGCTTCACCTGTTTCTGTTCTGGTCAATACTTTTGGTACGGGAAAAGCATCTGACGATATTCTGAAAAATGCAATTGAAAATACAGTTGACCTCCGTCCGTCAAAAATCATTGAGCGTTTCGACTTACAGCGTCCGATTTATACACAGACAGCTTCTTATGGCCATTTTGGAAGGTCTGACCTTGACTTGCCATGGGAAAGGACGGATTTGTCTGTTCAGCTGCAGCAATATGTGAAGGAGGCAGTGTAATGCAGAAAATAGCAAGTTTTACTGTTAATCATGATATTTTAGAGAAAGGTATGTATATTTCCCGCATTGATGGTGATATCGTTACATACGACATACGAATGAAAAAGCCAAACGGCGGTGATTACATGGACAACGGAGAACAGCATACACTGGAACATCTTCTTGCTACATACCTGCGCAACAGTGAATATGCTGATTCGATTATTTATGTAGGACCGATGGGTTGCCGGACGGGATTTTACGTTCTTGTGAGGGATACGCTGTCCCCTCGGCAGACGATTTCCTTAGTATATGAAGCATTTCGCTTTGCTGCTGATTTTGAAGGAGAAATTCCTGGCAGCAAAAAAGAAGAATGCGGAAATTATCTGGAACATAACCTTCCAGCAGCAAAACACACGGCTAAAGATGCGTTAAAATGGTTGAAAACACTTACTGAGCATGATTTGAAATATAAGGAGTAATGAATGATGTCAGAATATAAGAAAATTGAATCCGCACTGATTCACGGCGGAATTTACGGAGACGAATACACAAAAGCAGTTAACGTACCGATTTATCAGACTTCTACCTATGAACAGAGTGGTCTTGGTGAAACACCCCGCTGGGAATACTCAAGAACAGGCAATCCTACCCGTGCCGCTTTAGAAGCGTTGATTGCAGAATTGGAAGGGGGCACGTCAGGTTTTGCTTTTGCTTCAGGTATGGCAGCCATTACAGCGGTACTAAGCCTGTTCCAATCCGGTGACCGTATTTTGATTTCAAGCAATGTTTACGGAGGAACATTCCGTGTACTGGATAAGGTATTTAATCGCTTTGGAATCGGTTATTCTATTGAGGACACAACCAATCTTGCAGAACTGGAAAAGAAAATAACAAGTGATGTCAAAGCGATTCTGGTAGAAAGTCCTGCTAATCCACTGCTTACAGTTACGGATCTTGGCTCAGTTGCCCGTCTTGCTGCAAAATACGGTATTTTATCTATCGTAGATAATACCTTTATGACACCTTATCTGCAAAGACCGCTTGAACTGGGAACAGATATTGTCATTCATAGCGCAACAAAATATCTTGGCGGTCATAGCGATGTGGTAGCAGGTCTGGTAGTTGTAAAAGACGATGAACTGGCGAAGAAAATAGCCTTTATCCAGAATTCTACCGGAGGTGTACTTGGACCGTTTGACAGCTTTTTACTGATTCGTGGTATCAAAACCTTAAGTGTACGTCTTGACCGTCATGTTGAAAATGCTGAAAAAGCGGCAAAATTTCTGAGTGACCATAAAGCTGTCAAAAAGGTCTACTATCCTGGACTTCCTGATGCACAGGGATATGAAATTAACAGAAAACAGGCTAAAAATGGCGGTGCAATGATTTCCTTTGAACTGCATAAAAACTACAATATCAATACTTTCTTCAAATCCCTGAAACTGGTTGCTCTTGCTGAAAGTCTTGGCGGCGTAGAAAGCCTTGTATGCCATCCTGCCAGCATGACACATGCTTCTATTCCTTATGAAGTACGTCAGCGTATAGGCATTACAGACGGATTGATCCGTTTATCTATTGGTATTGAAAATATTGACGATATTCTCGATGACATCTCACAGGCGATTGCAGAAAGCGAGGAATAACTATGGCACTTTATGAGGATATGCAGCAATTGATTGGTCATACGCCCCTGGTAAAACTGAATCATCTTGATTTACCTGATGGGGTAAGCCTTTACGCAAAGCTGGAACTTGCCAATCCTTCCGGCAGCGTAAAGGACAGAACAGGAAAATATATGATTGACGATGCTGAAAGGCGCGGTGTGCTGAAAAAAGGCAGTACAATTGTTGAAGCGACAGCGGGCAACACAGGATTGGGTATTGCCTTTGCAGCATTGAACAGGGGATATCGTATTATATTTGTTGTACCGGATAAGTTTTCACAGGAGAAACAGACTCTTCTGAAAGCATTAGGCGCTGATATTGTTAACACTCCTCGTGAAGGTGGTATGTTAGGAGCATGGGCAAAAGCAGAAGAAATAAGGAAATCTACTCCTGATGCTGTAACCTTGGAACAGTTTAAAAATCCTGCTAACCCATTAGCTCACTATGAAACAACCGGCAAAGAAATCCATGAAGATCTTGAGGGCCGTATTGATTATTTTGTAGCAGGTGCAGGAAGCGGTGGTACATACACGGGTGTTGTGAAATATCTTAAGGAAAAAAACAGTAATGTTGTTGGTGTGCTTGCTGATCCTGTTGGTTCTACAATGGGCGGCGGTGAACATGGTGACTATGACATAGAGGGGATAGGCAACGATTTCATTGCGGATACAATGGATATGTCGCTGGTGGATAAGGTCGTAAAAATAACCGATTCAGAGGCTTTTGAAGAAGCAAGACAGCTTGCCAGAAGAGAAGGAATCTTTGCGGGTTCTTCTTCCGGTGCAGCACTTGCAGCGGCTAAAAAGCTTATTGGTGATGGTGCAAGGGGTAATATTGTCATTATCCTTCCTGATCGTGGCGACAGATATTTTACCAAGAATTTATATGAATAGGACGATATTATGACATTACAGCAAATACATTATGTGATTACTATTTCTGAACAGGGTTCTTTCAACAAGGCAAGCGAAGTATTATATATTTCCCAGCCATCTTTGACGGAATCTGTCAGGGAATTGGAAAAAGAACTGAAAATCACGATATTTCATCGCAGCGGCAAGGGTGTAACACTTACGAGTGACGGAATGGAATTTATTTCCCATGCCCGTGAACTGTATCGTCAATATGAAACAATTATTGAGCGGTATGGAGATACCGGAAACTTGAAAAAGAAATTTGCTGTTTCCACACAGCATTATTCATTTGCTGTCAAGAGTTTTGTGGAATTGGTGAAAAAACTCAGTACAGACGAATACGAGTTTGCTTTGAGGGAAGTACGGACACAGAAGGTGATAGATGACGTAAGCAATCTTAAAAGTGAAATTGGTATTTTATATCTGAGTGACTTTAATGTTCCTCTTTTGACAAAGCTCCTGCGTACCAATCGCCTTCAGTTTCATGAACTGATTACCTGCGACGCATATGTTTATTTATGGAAGGGACACCCCCTTGCCAAAAACAAAAGTATTCGATTTGAGGAACTGGTCGATTATCCAAGCCTTTCCTTTGAGCAAGGAGGAAGCGGTTCTATGTATTTTGACGAAGAGATCCTCAGCAGTAATCAATATCCCCGTACCATTAAAGCTACCGACAGAGCAACTATGCTCAATCTGATGGTAGGATTGAACGGTTATACACTTTGTTCAGGAATTATCTGTGAAGAACTGAATGGTGGTGATTTTACCGCTGTTCCTTATGAACCTGATGATGAGCACCCAAGCAGTAAAATGAAGATAGGCTACATCGTAAAAAAGAATATCCAAATCAGTCAGGTAGGCAATCTTTATATTGAAGAACTAAAAAAATATCTGGGAGTTTGAAATGGAAATTATCGACTTTCATGCACACATTTATCCTGAGAAAATCGCCGGAAAAGCAACCAAAGCTACCGGCGATTTCTACCATATTACGCCCGCTTTTAAAGGTACAAGTGAAGTATTGTTATCAGCAGGCAAAGCAGCAGGTATATCACGTTTTGTCCTTCTGCCAGTGGCAACCAAACCCGATCAAGTAAGACACATCAACCAGTTTATATCAGATGAAGTTCGCACCCATAAAGAATTTTATGGTTTCGGAACAGTCCACCCTGATGCTGAAAACCTGATAGACGAAGCTGCATTTATTATACAGTCGGGTTTGTGCGGTATCAAGCTGCATCCTGATACTCAACAATTCAACACAGACGATAAGCGTTTGTACGAGGTTTTTGATTATATTCAGGAAAAGATTCCTCTTCTTGTACACTGCGGAGACAATCGTTTTGACTATTCGCATCCTCGCCGTCTGAAAAAAGTCATTCAGGATTTTCCTCGCTTACAAATAATTGCGGCACATCTTGGTGGGTGGTCTTTGTTTAGGGAGGCTTTTGATATTTTGAAGGAAACAAATTGTTTTCTGGATATTTCAAGCACAACTATGTTTTTACCGCCTGAACAAACATCAAACTACATACACGGCTACGGTGCTGGCAGAATACTTTTTGGAACAGATTTTCCGCTCTGGGATCCTCAGCAGGAAGTGAGGTCTTTTATGCAGCTTGATCTGACATCGGCTGAACATGAGCAGATAGCCTATAAAAATGCACTGGAAATTTTAAAAGAGCTATAGGAAAAATCTATTACCCATAATACCTATATGATATTGGACAAATACAAAAGCAGATGCTATAATTAACTCAACGAAACGGAAAGGAGTAAAACGCTATGACAACCACAACTGCAAAGACTATGTGTATGAATATCTGTATGTGTATGACGCAGAGAGCGGTTTTCTGCGTTAAGGCTTGCTGTGCTTTCCGAATGTGATCGGCTTACTCTGCATTTCACAAAGGAAGTCAGCTGCTGGCTTCCTTTTTTTGTGCCCTGAGCAGCAAATCAGTTTCAGAAAGGAAAAGTATTATGAAAAACAAAGTCACAGCAGCTTTGCTGGTCGCTATTTTAAGCATAACCGCTTTTGCAGGCTGCAGCGATTCATCGGAGAAGCCTGCCGCATCAAAAACAGAGCATTCTTCAACTTCTGCCATTGAAATTCAAAACGACACACAGAAAAGCTGTTGTCATCATAAAAGCAGCGAAGAAAGTGAAAAACCGGATTGCTGTGAGGAAAAATCTTCTGAAAGTTCGCACGTTCCTGATTGCTGTGGGGACTAAAAGATATTGAAAAAAGAAAGGAAAATGAACATGAATAAGAAATTTACTGCAGCTCTGCTTGCTGCTGCACTGACATTAACAGCCTTTGCAGGTTGTAACAATAGCAAATCCGACAATGCTTCTTCGCATAACAGCAGTAAAGCATCTGTTACAGATACTTCTTCGTCTGTGACTCTTGAAAAAACAAACTTTAACCTTGGTCATCTGAATTCCACAGCACATCTGCTTGGTTTTGTAGCAAAAGAAGAAGGATTTTTCTCAGAGGAAGGCCTCGATGTGACACTGACATTATTCTCATCAGCCGCAGAACTGTCCAGTGGTCTTGAATCGGGAAAGCTTGATGTTGCCTTTATCGGCTCAGTTCCGGCACTTACCTTTCAGAGTCAGGGACATGATTTGACTATCTTTGGCGGTGAAATGACCAACGGACACGGCTATGTTATCAAACCTCAATTCGTAGAAGGTCTGAGCAGCTGGGATGTTTCCATTCTCAAAGGAAGAAATGTAGCTTCCGTTAAAAACAGTGTACAAGATGCAGAGCTCCAGATACTTCTGAAAGCTAAGGGTATTGCGATCGGCGAAGGGGAAGACAAGGTAAACATCGTCTATTTTGACAGCCAGAAAGATGCCTATAATGCACTTCAGAATGACACAATAGATGCCGTTTCTGCTTATTCGCCCTATACATCACTTGCTGAAAGTCAGGGATATAAAATTGTCTACCGCTGCTCTGAAGAAGAACTGCTTAAAAATCAGCCCTGCTGCCGTCAGGTTGCAGCAACAGAAGCATTGAGCAAGTATCCTAATTCCTACAAAGCATTTGAAAGAGCATTGATAAAGGCCTATAAGTTCACACAGGAAAACAAGGAACAGACCATTAAAGATGTCAAGAAATACATAGATATTGAAGAAGACCTTATTAAGACAGAAATTTACGGTGGTTATGGTACATCTGTTCCTGATCCAGACAAACAAGGCACCGTTGCCTTGAAGAAGTCCATTGTAGAGCTTGGTTATACGGAAGATTATGACATTGATAAGCTCTATAATACCGAAATCTACAAAGAGGCCTTGACAAGTCTGATGAAAGAAAAACCTGATGATGCAATTTATAAAGAACTTCAGGAGCACTTTGATCAATTTGAATAAATCCGGCACATAGTCGGAGCAAAAAGCAGAGATGAATACATAATGAGTAAAATTGATATCAAGCATTTAACAGTGGACTATACCGAAAAGAAAAAGAGCTTTACCGCCCTGAAAGACGTCAGCTTTTCAATTGAGGCAGGCGAATTTGTTAGTATAATAGGCTCCAGTGGCTGCGGCAAAAGCACTCTTCTCAGCATATTGGAGGGTATCAATACTCCGACAGACGGACAAATTTTGATTGATGGCGAACCAATAAAAGGGACAGGCGCAGATCGTGGAGTGGTATTCCAGCATTATTCGCTTTTCCCTTGGATGACTGCCCGAAAGAATGTTGCTTTTGGCATCAAGCAGGTCAATAAAGAAGCAAACCGCTCTGAGCGTCTGAAAATTGCAGATGAGTTTCTGGACAAGGTCGGACTGGCGCAATTCAAAAATAAATATCCTTCACAGCTTTCAGGTGGTATGCAGCAGCGTGTGGCAATTGCAAGAGCTTTGGCAATGGATACGGATATTTTGTTGATGGATGAGCCATTTGGTGCAATAGATGCCAAAAACCGCACAATATTGCAGGAACTTCTGCTTAAATTGTGGGAGGGTGACGGCAGTAAGGAAAGAAAGACTGTTGTATTCGTTACTCATGATATTGACGAATCAATATTACTTTCTGACAAGATCGTAATGATGACGACTAATCCCGGACGCGTCTATCGGGAAATTACTGTTCCCTTTGACCGTCCCAGAAACCGATCGGAACTTGTACAGACAACAGAATACAACACATTCAGAAATAAGCTTTTGGCAATGTTTTATAGCGATATTGCTGATAAGATTGGTGAGGAGGTGATGCTGTAATGACGCTCAAACAAAGATATCTGAGAATAGTGCATGCACTGTTTATTGTGTTTTTACTGATCCAGTTTTTGCCCAATCAGTTAACAACTGAAACCTATGCAGGTTACGCCGTATGGTTTGTTGTAGGAGTAGAGATATTGACACTGCTTGTTTCAGGAATGATTAAAAAGTCTGTAAGTTTAAATTTGTTTGTGGACATTGTGGGTTTTGTGTATGGTCTGCTGATTGTCTGGACATTAGCAACAGCGAAATTCAATTTATTGAAGCCCGCTTTATTCCCGCCGCCGGGCAAGGTATTTCGCCAGTTTATCTGTGATTACGATAAGATTCTGGTAAATATACAAAGCTCTATCGGTATCATTTTACAAGGTTATCTGCTTGCTATTGCTGTTGCTGTACCGCTCGGTCTGTTTCTTGGATGGAGTGCAAGACTTGGCAGCGCGGCAACGTATATTTCAAAATTTCTGGGTGCTATTCCGCCCATCGTATATATTCCATATGGTATTGCTTTATTGCCGACTTTCCGCTCAGTATCTGTATTTGTTATCTTTCTGGCAACTTTCTGGCCGGTACTGGCAGGTACCATGAGCGGCGTAATGAACATAGAAAAAAAGACGATTGATTCTGCTAAGGTGCTGAATGTTAACCGTTTCACAATGTTGTTTTCCATTATGCTGCCTGCTTCCTTACAGCAGATCTTTATTGGTTGTAATCAGGGTCTGACAGTTTCTTTTGTACTTCTTACATCAGCGGAAATGATCGGCGCACAGAGCGGACTTGGTTACTACATCAAAAACTATTCTGATTTTGGCGATTATACAAGAACAATCGTAGGTTTGATTGTAGTAGGTATTGTTATTGTTGCAATTTCATTTATTTTCAACAGAATCCAGAAATTTTTGCTTCGTTGGAAAGCATGACAGGAGGAAATGACATTGACAGAGATTTTATGGCATGGGCGTGGGGGACAGGGAGCTTTCACTGCCGCAAGATTGCTGGGAGAAGCCTTTTCTGTAAAAGACAATTCCTATGCACTGGCATTTCCTTCCTTTGGCCCTGAACGCAGGGGTGCGCCGATACGCGCGTTTACCAAACTGGACGATAAGCCGATAGGCAACCGCAGTGAAATAACAAAAGCCGATTACAGCATTTTTTTGGATGATACGCTCTTCAGTGAACAATCCCTTTTCGAGTTAAAAGAAGGGGGGAAAGTGTTGCTGAACACGAAAAAAAAGTTTGATAATCCAAGAATCATTGCACTGGATGGCAATAGTATTGCACAGCGTTTGTTAGGGTTACCAATTACCAATACGATATTTCTTGGTGTATTGGCAGGTGTTTCAGAAATTGTTTCAATTGATGAAATCAGCTTGGCTATTACCCAGTCGATGCCCCAGCGTCTTCGTGAAAAAAACATCGCTGTTGTCAGAGCAGCTTATGAGGAGGTCAGAAAATGAAGCCTTTTCTGAGAGAAAAAGTTCCGACAAGTTTTGATGAAATTCCCGATACGACCTCATATGAAGCAGGATATCTGGTAACAAAAAATGCAGGTTGGCGCAGCGTCAGACCCATTGTTGATACAGAAAAATGTATAAGTTGTTTAAGATGTTACCTTCATTGTCCTGATGGAGTCATCTTCCGTCAGGATGGCAAGGTAGCTGTCGACTATGATTTCTGTAAAGGTTGTGGCATTTGTAAAAAGATGTGCAAATCAGGTGCAATAAGAATGGAGGCGGAAAAGTAATGGCGAAACGATTTTTATCAGGCAATGAAGCATTTGCATATGGTGTGAGGCTTGCCCGTCCGCAGGTTATTTCCGCTTATCCTATTACACCACAGACGATCGTAGTAGAAAAATTGTCGGAATTTGTAGAAGACGGAAGTCTGAAGGCGGAGTTTATCCATGTAGAATCTGAACACTCTGCTTTGTCCTGTGCAATGGGGGCTGCTTCTGTGGGAGCAAGGGCCTTTACAGCGACATCTTCACAAGGTCTTTTGTACATGGCAGAATGCCTTCCTTATGCAGCAGGCGGACGTTTCCCCATTGTAATGATGAATGCTAACCGATCCACAGCACTTCCATGGAATATCTACGGTGATCAGCGGGATTCTGTTTCTCAGCTTGACAGCGGCTGGATACAGGCTTATGCAGAGAACGCACAAGAGGCTCTTGATATTGCTTTGATGAGTTTTTATATTGCAGAGCATAGGAAAGTCAGTACGCCGTTTATGGCAAATCTTGACGGATTTGTATTGACACATACATATGAAGTGGCAGATGTTCCTTCACAGGAGCAGGCAGATGAATTTTTGCCGCCGCTTCAGACGGAAAATAAAATGTCGTTAGCTGCTCCGAAAAATCTTGCTTTTTCAGCAGGGCCAGACAGTAACACGATTTTTAAATATAAGGAACATCTCGGTATCTTAAATGCTAAAAGCATTATTCAAGAGGCTGAGATACGATTTGAGCAGATCTTCGGCAGACACTATACAGGTTTGACAGAAAGTTATCAGACAGAAGATGCCGATTACATTCTGATCACTCTTGGCAGTATTGCAGGACTTGTTCGTGAAGTTGTCGACCAAATGAGAGCAGGAGGAAAGAAAGTTGGTCTGCTGCGTTTGCGCTATCTTCGTCCGTTTCCGAACGAGGAAATTGCAGCAGCCGTCAAAAACGCTAAAGCATTAGCGGTACTTGAAAAAGACATATCCTTTGGCAGCGAAGGAACAGTTTATACCAATGTTAATTCCGCTCTTCAAAAAGCAGCACTTTCTATACCAAATTCCAATTATATTGGAGGTCTCGGCGGCAAAAATATTTCCGCCGAAGAAATAGAAAGTATTTTTTATGAACTAACCAAACAACGATCGACAGTTCAGTTTTTAGGAATAGGGGGTGAAGGTAGTGGCAATTAATGCACAAACGCTGAACGAAACAGAATTTTTCTATGGGCATAAAGCATGTGCAGGATGCGGTGGCAGTTTGGCCGTCAGAATAGCATTGAAAGTGCTCGGCGAAAATACGTTTGCTGTATTACCGGCAGGGTGTATGTCTGCGGTAGGTTTTAATTTTCCGCAGCTGTGTTTCAGCAATAATGCCATTATTTCCACTTTTGCCGGTACTGCCTCTATGTTAACAGGGATTGAAGCAGGTCTGAGAGCACAGGGAGTTACAGATTTTCATGCTGTAGGTTTTGCAGGTGACGGAGGAACCGCTGATATCGGTTTACAGGCATTATCGGGAGCTATCGACAGAAACGATGATATTCTTTATATCTGTTATGACAATGAAGCCTACATGAATACTGGTATTCAAAAAAGTTCCCTGACTCCTTTTGGTGCAAGGACAACAACTACCCCAGCCGGCAAGAATATACGAGGAAATCTTCGCCCTAAGAAAAATCTGTTTGAAATTGTGGCAGCACACGGTATTCCTTACGCAGCTACAGCAAGCGTAGGTTATCTTAATGATTTTATGCGTAAGATAGAAAAGGCAAAACAGATAAAAGGTACAAAATATATTCATATACTTGCACCTTGTCCGACGGGCTGGGGCATTCAGACCGATGAAACCATAGATGTTGCTAAAGAAGTGGTAGACTGCGGCTTATGGTACCTGGCTGAATATGAAAACGGCAGTTTTATATTGAATCATGATCCGAAGGAATTTACAAGCATAGAAAAGTATCTGAGAAAACAAAGTCGGTTCAAACACCTGACTGATAAAGATATTCAGACAATTCAAAACTCTCGTGATGCAAAATGGGAATATATACACAGAAATTTCAAGTAAAAAGGAGTTATCAACTATGAGCAGAGATGTTAACAGCAAATATTGGGACGAAGAATTAGAAACACTTCCGCGTGAAGAACTGGAGAAAAGACAATTGGCAGATTTACAGGAAATCGTGCAGTTTGCCTACCAAAATTCTCCTTATTACAGACGTTCTTTTGATGAAGCGGGGGTGAAGCCGGAGGATATCAAATCATTAAAGGATATCCAGAAGTTTCCCTTCGTCAACAAAAAAACACAGCGTGATACACAGGGCGTAGGTTCCTTTTTGGGTGAATTGGCAGCCGTTCCCGAAGAAGATGTTGTAT
>CADCQO010000029.1 GCA_902803585.1 uncultured Ruminococcus sp. | reverse complement strand
TTGCCGTTGTCACCAGTGCTGCCGTTGTCGCCGGTATTGCCGTTGTCACCAGTGCTGCCGTTGTCGCCGGTATTGCCGTTGTCACCAGTGCTGCCGTTGTCGCCGGTATTGCCGTTGTCGCCGGTATTGCCGTTGTCACCAGTGCTGCCGTTGTCGCCGGTATTACCGTTGTCACCAGTGCTGCCGTTGTCGCCGGTATTGCCGTTACTCCCAGTGTAAGGTACTGTCTGTGATGCAGGTGCTTCTGTATCGGCTGCTGTTACTCTTGCATGATTCATAGGAAATACATTTGTAACAATGATACCCGCCAGCAGAAGCGATACCGCTATACTGCCTGTTCTTCTCTTCATAAGCCTATCTTCCTTTGCTTGAAAATTCATTTTTACTTTTCGTCATCTGACTGCCGCCTTGCATCATTCCGGCAAGTAGTATTCATCATTGAACTCAAAGTAAAAATCCACATCACCCTGCTGCCTGACCGGAGGTTCTGTGCGCATCTGACCATTTGTCAGCCGCTTGGGCGATTTTCTGCCGTTTGTGATCAGACTGGAATGACCTGTTCTCGCAACGGAGCTAAGATTCCGTTTTTCCAGTCCTGTATCTCCTTCAGCATTGGTATCTATTCCAGCATAAAATTTACTGAACGCTGTCCTGCCCTTTTGTGACGGCAGCACTTTTCTGCGGTTTCTGAACACCAGAGCGAATACCAACAGTGCTATGCCAATGGAGAAAAAAATTACGACCCAGAATATACCGAAAAAGTTAATGGCGTCTCTGTTTTGTACAATAAAATCATCAAGCCACTCCATTCTTTTTCCCTCCCTCGGTCTTTTCGTAATTTTTCATAATCTCATTGAGCTGTTTCTGCAACTGACTTTCTGATATTCCCACCAGTTCTGCTATTCTGCCTTTTACCTGAGTGACAGAATCGATTCTGTGGGCAATTGCATACAATACAGTTTTATACAGATCTTTAGCAGAAGGGTTATCATAAACCTTTTTCATCGTGTTATATGTCGCAAGCAGGTTAGAATCGTTCTGCTTTTCAAGACTTGTATCCTTCAGGGTAATGCGGGCATCAGCCAGATTTCTGCTGTCCCATCCAGCACTCTGTTCCAGACTTTTTAGCCGTGCATCATTAGCAACCGTTTCACAAACAGACGGGTCATGTCCGATCTGCACTTTCTGTATGATAGTATCTACATAAAGCTTTATGATCTCTGTATTATTGGTGTATCTCAGGCACGACATCAGGAATGAAGCACCCGCATCAGTAATGGGTACTTCCTTTCCGTCCTGATGGCAGGCTGCATACAGCAGCTTTTCATAAGATTCTCTGTCCGCCTTGGCGGTCAGCAGTTCCTCTGCCGCTGATTGATAAGCGCTGAGATTCTGGTCGATATTTTCCAGAGATGCTATTTTCGCTTCTGCAATACGTACCGTCAGACGACTGGCCCGCACGTTCAGAAACAGGAATACCAAGCCCAGTGCAAACATTACTGATGCAACTATAATCAGGCTGTGCCTCGTCTTTTTCGTTTTATAGGAGGAAGGAAGTTTCTTTTCCGCCTCCAGTGCCGCCTCTTTCAGCGATTTAAAATCAGGATAGCGGTCTACCGGTTCTTTCTGCGTACATTTCACGATGATTTTTTCAAGTTCGGGAGAATAACCTGACGGAGCAGCAAAAAGATCTCTTTCATAATACTGATCGTACTGGAGTTTCGAACGTACTGCCGGACTCGGTATAAGGCAGTCCCACAATGTTGCGCCAAAGGAAAAAATGTCGCTCCGCTGGTCAACATAGCCATACATACTTTGCCCGATATAAGGCTTGTCCGATGCAGCAGGGTGATAGGCTTCCGGTGCAGCAAAATAAGGTGTGCCGACGTTATCAATTTTTTGGTTATCCGGTACTTCCGGCGAAAAGATAAATTCGTTCAGGTTGTATTTTTTGTTTTCTTCCAGATCCATCGCTGCGCCGAAGTCTACCAATATCAGCGATTTTGTATCATCTGTGATCATGATATTTTCCGGTTTGATATCCAGATGAATAACTCCCTTTTCATCGGTAATAGTTGACATGATATCACAGAACTGAACGATCCAGCTGAAAATCGTTTTCTGATAGTCCAGCACATCACTGTAAGGCGCACCCTTCGGCGGGCAATGCGGAACAAGTCCTTTCTGGGCATTTCCGTGGCAATATTCTCTGAGATTGCAGCCCTGAATGAAATCTTCTACAATGCAGAAGTATCCTTCATCAACTCTGAAGGGCAGTTTGGAAAGTACCCCTTGTGGAATGAACCCAAAAATTCTCCGCATATCATCGAGAGGAACGGAGGGAATCAGTCCCGCAATACGGCTGACGCTGCTTCTTTCCAGTTCTTGATAAAAATGAAGAATATATTCTTCAAAAGTATCATATCTCCATACAGGCTGAAATTTTAGTGCATAGGTTCTGCCGACACTTTTTTTGATACCTTTGAAAACGATACTTTCACCGCCGGCCGCCAGATACTCCACGATCTCAAATTCCGAGATACTTTCATATACATACTGGGGATTTGCCATTCCGGTCACCTACCTTTCCTTGAAATTTCTGATGAATGCGATTGCTGTGACATCATCTTCTTCACCTGCATCACGCACTTCACACATCATCTGATGCAGGAACCCTTCCATTGCACGGCGGTCAGATGCTCCGAATAAATGCTTACCCCACTTTTTGAAATTCGACCGCTGATACATTCCGTCTGTACAGAGGATATAGACACTGTGCTCCTCAAACGGTTCTTTTGTATAGGTGATACGCATTTCATCATTATCGAATGCTCCCATGCACATGGATATTTTGTGTCCGTCCGGTGCTTTATTGTCCTCTGTCAAAAGATACAGTTTCTCATCCTGCACATTGATCTCATAAATACGGCTGTCTCCCGCATTGAAAACAACCATGTTTTTTCCGTCTGTCACGATACCCGAAACCGTACAGCAGGAATACTCTCCCTGACCAAACTTTTCTGAAAAATCGTTAATACGGCTGTTACAGTGCTTGAGCCTGCGATCGAGCTGTTCAATCACGGCGTCCGGATCAAAGGAATGATTCTTAAAATATTCACTTGCCCATAGTAAGACATACAGTACCGTATTGTAACTCGCTACTTCTGAGCGATAAGAACGGGATACTCCATCACTGACAACAGCTGTGATAATGTTGTTGACCTCGACCGCTCCGTATTTATCCTGATTGACGTGAGAGCGATCACTGCATTGTTCCGTAACAGCACCACTGATAAACTCCATTTTGTCACTCCCTTTTGATTCGATCAAATATATCTATCCGTCCTGCATACGGAAAATCCGTTACAGGCAGTCAGCATCTGCCAGATCATTACAAACTGACAGGTGCTGTATACTGCAATTTTATATTCTCCAGAGCTTGCTTCTGCCGGATCAGATGTTTATTCCGCAAGTAATGCTGCAGGATCGAAGAAATCATCATCTGACATAGGAGCTGAAGCCTGCGAAGCAGCCGGTGGTGTCTGAGGACAAACCGGAGCATTGTTCTGCTGTCCGTTATGAGCAGACGGAGAAGGCATCTGCTGTGTAACAGCGACGTTGTTCTGCTGTCCGTTATGAGCAGACTGGGAAGGCATCTGCTGTGTAACAGTGCCATTGTTCTGCTGTCCGTTATGAGCAGACGGAGAAGACATCTGTTGGGGATTAAAGTCATCACTCTGTTGCTTGCCTTCAGCTGACTGCGAAGGCATCTGCTGAGGATAAGGATAGCCGTAATTTTGCTGTCCGCCGTACGGGAACGGAACAAACGCCTGCTGGGGATAAGGATAACCGTAATTCTGCTGTCCGCCGTACGGGAACGGAGCAAACGCCTGCTGAGGATAAGGATAGCCATAATTCTGCTGTCCGCCGTATGGGGGCGAAGCAAATGCCTGTTGAGGATAAGGATAGCCGTTGTTCTGCTGTCCGTCATAAGCGTGCTGAGATGGCATCTGTTGGGGACTAAAGCCGTTGTTCTGCTGTCCGTCATAAGCGTGCTGAGATGGCATCTGTTGGGGATTAAAGTCATCGTTCTGCTGTCCGCTTTGAGCAGACGAAATAGGTGCTTGCTCAGAATCAGGATGCGTTTCCGTCTGATTTTCCTGTTTTTGATGAGAAGTATTTTCTGATGATGCTGTTTCATTCTGAAAGCTGCCGTTTTTGTTCACGCTTGGCTGAGTCCGCTGCCATTGAGTAGCACCAACATTATAAGTTCCTCCTCGCTGGACAAGTGTGCTTCCGGTTGAGTTAATTTCTTGGGACTGTGCCATCTGCTCGGAAACTTCTTTCCTGCTGGACTGCCTGCCACTGTTCTCTGGAGGTGCCTGATTTTCCCTCCTGTAGGAACCATTGCGGGAACGAGTGACAACTGTACTGGTCCGGTTACCTATATCATAGGAATTACCGGAATTGTTTTCCTGCTCCGAAACTTCTGTCCTGCGGGAATAATCACCCCTGTTCGCTTGGG
>CADCQO010000028.1 GCA_902803585.1 uncultured Ruminococcus sp. | reverse complement strand
GCTGAAACCTGCCGTTCCGGAGCGCCTTTCCCTCTGCGGAACAAGTCTGCACGATGGAAACCAGCCCTTTGCGGAGAGGGCGGCGGCGGCTTTTCCGCTTTGGATAAAAAAACCGCCCTCCTCATCGGGAAGGCGGGAAAAACCGGCTCAAAGATATTTGTCAATGTACCCCTCCAACTTCCGCTGGAGATTGTAAGGCAGGAAATCGAGCTTGTCAATAATATATTTCGTGAGAGCTTTTGCCGCGTCCATCGCAAAAACTTCCGCAAGAATCGCAATAGCAATCGCAACTACTACAGTGATGATCTTACCGACATTGCCTTCGAGATTCTGCAGGATACCGAAACTGAGGAAGAGAAGCGACCACACCGTAATGGCATAGAGCATACCGGGCAGACACGCAAGCGCCAGTATGACACCTACGATAATCACGAATATCATCGCGATTTCGTTGGTATTGTGGAACAAAGCACGGAGCGGTGACAGGAATGAAAGGCATATCAGCGTAAAAACGATGAACATGATATTCTCCACCGACAGTTCAAAAAAGAATTCAGCAACTTTCGAATGGGGACAGTAGCGGGTCGTCAGCTGTTTGGTCGTTGCTTTTGTTGCCACAACCGCGATTGCCACCAGAACGGCATAGATAATGCCCACGTCCCAGCCTACGCCCTCCGCTTTGCTGAACGCTACCTCAAACTGCACCATGATATCACTGACACCGGAAAAAACAATCTCAAACAGCGGGTTGGTATTGGACGAAACCAATCCTCCCTCCGGCCCCTGCGGCATGAACAAAAAAGAGAGGACACTTGCCAGAAAACCAACAATCAGCATGACGGTAAAAACTCTGTGTGACGGCTGCCAGAAAAAGTCGCCTATTTTTTTGATCAGTTTCATTTTTCATTCCTCACCAAACGCATTTTGTTTTCTGAAATAACACAATCTGCATTTCGTCACTTCATGTGTCAGTCATGTATTATACACTAAAATCGCCCATATGTCAACACAAAATCGGTTATTCTGACAATATTGATATCTATAACCATCATCTTCACGGGAACGCCTGCCGTCATTTTCGGGAAAAGTTTTGTTGTCACTTTAATGAGAAATTTTGCTGTGATTTTCTGTTTTGTGTCAGTTTTTCTTTTGTGAGAAATTCCGCTGTCAGTTTCTGATTTCGTGAGAAGGTTTGCCGTCATTTCCGGCAGAAATACAAATGACCGGCAGACAATCGCCGCCGGTCAGGGGTTGTGTGTTTACTTTTGCCAGCTGAAAGCTTCTCCGCAGAGGGCAACAAAGCGGAAAACGGAACTGCCGATTGTAATCGTATCATCGGCTTTGAGGGGTACTGCTTCAAGAACGACAGAATCGTTGACATAATACAGCTCTCTGGAAGTCCCGCACTGGGCATAGTAGCGCTTGTGTTTCGGGTCATACGTCAGAACGGCGTGTATTCCTGCACCGGAAACAGCGGGTTCTTCTGTCAGAATAATATCCATATCCGCTGAACTGCCGACAAAATTCCTGCCTTCTCTCAGGGCATACGTTTTTCCGGCACAAGCGCCTTCTGTACCAACCAGCCAGCCGGCTGTGGGCTTTTTACTGCGCCCGTCTGCCGCGCTCTGGGGCGGGGGAGGCGCATAGTTTCCCTGCGGTACGGGAGGGGGTGCATAATTTCCCTGCGGCATCGGAGGAGGCGGCGGGGGGGCATAGTTTCCCTGCGGCATCGGGGGTGCCGGCGGGGGCGGGGACTGTGAAGGATAAGAGGGCGGCATTCCGCAGAACGGACACATTGCAAACAGCATCAAGTCAAAGTAATGACCGCCCGAACATTGTACTGTATTAGGCATAACCATGCTCCTTTATACTTTCTTGAATCTGAACTGATTCTCACCGTTGCCGAGTGAAATCACCGTACCGGCGGGAAGCTGTGTTTCCTGCTCTCTGACAAGAGGCTGACCGTTGACATAAGTACCGTTGGACGACATATCAATCACTTTGAAGCTGTCTGTGTAGGGGTCGTATTTAACGGAGCAGTGGCGGCGGCTGATATCCTTTCTTTCAGCGGAAAGAATGATATTGCAGGCAGACGCATCACGTCCGATCAGCACTTTGTCGCCGGGCTTGAGGTTAATGGTCGTTCCGGCATAGTCACCGCTGATACCTTCAATTGCGCCGATCTGTGCAATGGTAGGCTGATCCTCTTCGGGCTGTCTTGGCATATTTATGGGAGCATTCTGCTGTACGGGCTGAGGAACAGGGGGATAAGCCGCAGGAACGGGAGGATAAGCGGGCTGGGGTGACGGATAGGAAGTCTGGACGGGCTGGGGTGCCGGTGTCTGCACAGACGGATAAGAAGTCTGGGCAGGCTGGGGTACAGACGGCTGAGAAGGTGCAAAAGACTGGTTCAGCGCGTCTGTATAGCCCATATTCTGAGGCTGAACAGGCTGGGGAGGAACGTTATTGTAGGGAGAGGGCGCATTCTGGGGTGTATAGAAGCTGTTGGGATCGTAGGGATTTGTGCCGACCGTTTTGAAAGCGGATCTTTCGCCTACACCGATACAGCAGAAAATAAACGCCGCAAATGCGAAGGAAGCCATCAGAATAGAACCGATACCAACACCATACTTGTACTGGTTGCAGTAAACGATCGTCCATACCAGATAGAAACCGGCAACCAGCAGACCGAGAATTGCAAAAATCAGGGCAAGCACACGTCCGCCCTTCTTGAAGTTAAGAGCCTTACCGAGAACAATCATCACTGCCGCCAGAATCATGCCGAAAAATGCGACTGTTGCAGTAATGATTTCCACGAACATGGCAATAATCTGGAACTGTGCCTCCGAAGAATACCGGCTCATTTGTTCCATTGCTTTTGTACACATATCCATACCTTTTCTGCCGTTTTCACTCAGCACAGATACATCTATGGTATTGCCTGTTATCGTGAAGCCTGATCCGTCCTTGCCGAACAAGGGCACAAATACCATACACGCCGCCGCGATTGCAAAGAGAATTGCGCCAATCATAGACACAATGGCCGCACCGCTCAGTCTTTTCTTGACAGTGTTTGCTACATTCATAAAAATCCGCCTCCTAAAGCGTAATATTTATATTCTGCGGGATACAGACACACTGCCGTATACACCGCATCATACCAGAGTTGATTGCCGGCACAGAAACTTACAGCGGAAAGAACAGAAGCTGTGTTTCACCGACTGTCAGACGGTCGTAGGCGTTCAGCGGGCGATTTTCCGCAGCGGGTGCTTCATTGACTGTCAGCACCGCCCCATTGCACGGAACAGCCTGAAAACGCTTTGTTTCGGGCATATAAACAATCATAGCCTGCGCTCCCTGCATCATGGCATTGTCATTGACCGCAAAAACCTGTAACTGCGGCTGACAGATCACCGCATTCGGCGCACCTTTCAGCTCGAAACTCTCACCATATGCCGGCCCATTCAGCGCAACCACCCAGCCCAGAACCGCCGTTTGTCCGGCATTCTGCATCTGCTGAGAAATCGCCGGTGCAGGTTCAAAAACCGGCATCTGCTGAGAAATCACCGGTACAGGTTCGGGCATCTGCTGAGAAATCACCGGTGCAGGTTCGGGCATTTGCTGAGAAATCACCGGTGCAGGAATGGTCTGGTCATCATCTTCCATCTGCTGAGAAATTACCGGTGCAGGTTCGGGCATTTGCTGAGAAATCACCGGTGCAGGTTCAAAAACCGGCATCTGCTGGGGAAGTACTGGTGCAGGAATGGTCTGGTCATCATCTTCCATCTGCTGAGAAATTACCGGTGCAGGTTCAAAAACCGGCATCTGCTGAGGAAGCACTGGTGCAGGAATGGTCTGGTCATCATCTTCCATCTGCTGAGAAATCACCGGTGCAGGTTCAAAAACCGGCATCTGCTGAGGAAGCACTGGTGCAGGAATGGTCTGGTCATC
>CADCQO010000027.1 GCA_902803585.1 uncultured Ruminococcus sp. | reverse complement strand
GTGTTCTTGCACGTCTTGGCTTTATCTGGCCGGAAACCGGATCGGCTTATATTCGGCGTTTTCTGGAAAAGCTGGAGCAAAAGGGATTCTTTGGAGGAAAAAACGTATGAAGCTGTTCCATGAACTGATATCGGACTATGCTGCGGCATTTCTCCAAAAAACAGCACTCAAAGACTGCCGCAGCGAAATGAGCTATGCAGAACTGGACACCCTTACCGCTGCTTTTGCGGGCAGGCTGAAAGCAATCGGCGTACAGACAGGCGACACCGCAGCAGTATATGTACCGTATACAAAGGAAATTATGTCAGGCGCTCTTTCTGTGCTGCGCGCCGGCGGTGTCTTTATCCCTTTTGATGACGATTACCCTGTGAAACGGCTGGAATATATGCTGAACAATTCCGAAGCAAAGGCAATCTTGACGACACATGAACTCTGGGAAAAAAAAGGTCTGGATTTCCCCGCAGAAAAGGTTATTTTTCTTGACGAACAGCCGGAGGCGAACTGCACCTTTGAAGGGTGCGGTACGCTTTCGGAGGAATCTCCCGCTATGCTGCTTTATACTTCGGGCACAACCGGAAAACCAAAAGGCGTACTGCACACGCACAGTATGCTTCTCCACATTGTGGACTACCTGAAAATCCATGATGATGTGGCACTCAATGCAGATGTGAGGGCGGGCATTATGTCAAGCTTTCCTTTTGTGGCATCGCAGACGTTTTTATTCGGCGCTCTGGTGAACGGCGGAACTGTCTGCATTGCGCCCCTGAATGCGCGCAAGGATATGGGCTGTCTGTATCAGTTCATCAAAGAGGAAAAAATCACTCATATTTTTGTTCCGGCAGGTCTTGCGGCAATCATGGCAGAGGACTATGACATAAGCGGCGTTTTTGTCTTTGCAGCCGGTGAAAAACTCAGAAATTTCCGCACCTGTTCCCCTGATAACATACTGATAAATATGTATGGAAGTACAGAAACCTGTGGTGTGGCATCAAAAAAGATTCACGGCGGCGAAGAACGAATCTTTGTCGGCAAGCCCTTTGTCAATACAAAAACCTGTATTGTTGACGAAACACTGCAGGAGGTTCCGGCGGGTGGAACGGGAGAACTGCTTATTTCCAGCTCTCATATGTCAAAGGAATACTTCAGGCTGCCGGAGATGAGCAAAGATAAATGGGTCAGGCTGGACGGAACACTGTGGTTTCGCACAGGTGACAGAGCAGCCTATACACCTGAGGGTGATATTGATATTCTCGGACGTACCGACAATATGGTAAAGGTCAGAGGATTCCGTATTGAAACAGGCGAGGTTGAAGCACAGATTTCCGCTGCACTGACAAGACTCGGACGCACCGATGTGGGACAGCTTGTCGTAACAGTAAAGACCATTGCCAGAACAGACTATCTGTCATGCTATTATGAAGCGCAGACGGAACTGGACAAAAAGGCTGTCAAAGAAGAAATCTCTGAATATCTGGCAGAATATATGATTCCCGATATATGGGTCAGGATGGATGCACTTCCAAGAAATATGAACGGCAAAGTGATGCGCAGCGAACTGCCGCAGCCCAAGAGAAAACGCACCGCTATGGGCATATTGGACAGCGAAGTGCTTGTTAGACTGATAGTAACAGCGGCAGAGGTTCTGGATACCGATTGTCTGATCTCGCCTGAAGACCGTTTTACTGACCTCGGAGGCACTTCCCTGAGTGCGATGAAATATGCAGCGGTGCTCCGTCAGCAGGGCATCAGACTCAGCGGTGCCCAGATACTTCAATATAATCAGTTCCGCAAGCTTGCTCAGGCAGCGGAAGTTGTCTATGAACAGCTATGGTCTAAAGAAGAATATACGGCTGTCCGTGAAGGTTTTGCCGCAAAAGGTGAACATATCGAAAAGGTACTGCCTATCTCCCCTCAGCAGGACGAAATGCTGTTCAGACAGATACTTCGTCCCGATTCTGAAAATTTCCGGACTGTTTTGTTTTTGCAGGTAGACAGTGTTGTTTCTGAACATCATCTCAGACAGGCACTCGATATTATTGCGGACGAAAACGAAGAGCTGCGCTCTGCCATTGTATTTCATGATGTCAGCGTTATACAGCAGGTCATCACCGACCGTAAAATTCCTCTGGAAATGATAGAAGAGAATGAGTTTGAAAGCAAAATTCTGCGTTCTGTGTGCGAGCAGCTCTCATATGCCCCTATCGACCTGCAGTATGACAGCGTGATGAATGTTACCTGCCTGCATGCTAATGGCGGGAGTTTCCTGTTCATTATGATGCACCATATCCTTATCGGACAGGAACAGCTCAGAGGCTGTCTGGCACGGCTGATGCAAATACTGGAGAGCACCTACCCGAACGATGTTTCTATCAGCGGCTGGAGAGAACTGCTTGAAATGGATATCGATTCCCCGCCAGTGGACGAAACAAGCACCAAAAAAATGCCCGCAGCCGTAAAACCGGATACACCGTCTGAATTGTGTGTCTATTCGGAAAACGATGGCCCCAGAATGGTATTTGTCCATACGGGCAATACTGGCAGCGAAGCCTATTACCGCTTAGCTGACAGAATCGGTGATGAGATATCTTTTTCAGTAATCGAACCTTTTAACCTGTACCATTCTGATGAAGCTGTCTATGGTATCCGTAATATTGCGGCAAATTATATCCGCATTCTGAAGAAATATCAGCCGGAAGGCCCGTATATACTTGGCGGGTGGTGCTACGGCGGTGTCGTTGCCCACGAAATGGCATGTCAGCTGGAACAGGCGGGAGAAGATGTCCGGTGTCTTTTCATGCTGGATTCTCATGCAATCAGCAACGATAAGCTCCGTGAAATGTCCAAAGGAATGATTTCTCAGGTCAATGTACAGTATTTTGAAACGTCACCGCTGTTTGCTGAACTCCGTGCCAATGGTATGCTGGAAGCAGTTGTCAAAAACGCCTCACACGTATCCGATGATCTGATACATCATGTACCGTCATTTTATCACGGCAAAGTAACTTATTTCAAACCAGATGTGATTCCTGCAGGCGTGTCGGGAGAAAATTTCAGATACTGGAATAACATGATGCAGTTTGAAGCCGGCAACTATGAAAATTATTGCGACAGGGACAAACTGACAATTATTCGCACTCCGCACGAACATGACCTGATGATGGACGACCCGTCACTGGATATTATTGTCCCTGAGATTTTCAGAGCAATCAAACATTCTGATACATAACAATCAGGCAGCACCTTTACGCATAGAACGCAGAGGTGCTGCCTTTGCAGATGTTTCCGCAGAACACAGCCGTTCTTATTGTCAGTTTTCAGACAACGCAATCAAACAAATGTTTTCATCATGACTCCATTTGTGTCTTGCTGATCTGTTTGTATCTGATGCGGACTTTGGATCTTCCGAAATTTTCTCAGCTTCTTCCGCCGTTACAAAAAACAGGTCATATCAGTTTTTCTGCTTCCATAGCTTTAGCCTTCATTAACCTTGCTCACTCTTTGTCTGATGGCGTTCTTCTACCATTCTCATTGCCTGAGCAATATAGTCTCTCATCGAAATTTCCACACAGTTTTGAAGAATTCGCTCTACGTCCTTCGGATTTACACAGCAGTCATCGTCAATATATGACTTTCCTTTATTGGGACCATGATCTATCTCCATTACAATTGCCATACTAACAGCTCCTTTCTATTCATAACTATGTATCGGGCTTGCTTTTTAAACGTTTTCCCGAATGGGAGAAAATACATTTAAAAATGATTTTTTCGATTTTTCTGAATATCATTGTATATACCATGTGATACATATTCAGGCAAGTGGGGTACAAAATCTCGCAAAGGGAAATAGCCGCAACTCAATTTTGTAAGGATCTCATCAAAAAATCCCCACCGGCACTGTACATTAGCGGGAAAAATTATAAAGGGGAATCGTTATGCCATATTGTATTTATCTGAGAAAATCCAGAGCGGATACGGAAGCAGAACAGCGTGGAGAAGGCGAAACACTTGCCCGTCATGAAAAAGCACTTACCTCTTTTGCCAAACAATCCGAACTGGAAGTAACAGCGATTTATCGTGAAATTATCAGCGGTGAAACCATTGCCGCCCGTCCTCAGATGCAGAAACTTTTATCAGAAGTCAGTCAAGGACTCTGGGATGGCGTTATTGTTATGGACGTTGACCGTCTGGCACGGGGCAACAGCATTGATCAGGGAATTATCTCCCAGACATTTCTTTATGCGAATACCAAAATTATTACCCCGACAAAAACATATGACCCTGCCAACGAATTCGACGAAGAATACTTTGAGTTCGGATTGTTTATGTCCAGACGAGAGTATAAAGCCATTAACCGCCGTCTTCAGCGGGGACGGACAGCAAGTATCAGAGAAGGAAAGTATGTCAGCAATAAACCCCCCTATGGTTACGAAAGAGTCCGCCTGAAAAACAACAAAGGCTTTACTTTGGCTATTGTTCCGGAAAAAGCTGAAATTGTCAGAAATATCTTTCAATGGTATACACAGGGAATCCGGCAAAGCGACGGCACTTATAAACGACTCGGTACATCTCTGATCGCCCGTGAACTGAACAGCCGTCATCTTATATCTTCTCAGGGCAATGTCTGGACAGCACAGACTATCCGTGATATGCTGATCAATCCAACCTATATCGGCAAGCTCCGCTGGAACTGGCGGCCGATGAAAAAACGCATGGTTAACGGTCAGGTTATTACAGAACGCCCCCGCAATAACGATTTGCTTTTAACGGATGGTATGCACGAGTCAATCATTGACGAAATCACTTTCCGGACTGCCGGAGAACTGATGGCAAAAAACAAAAAACGACCCGTAAGAGGTGATCAAGCTGTCCAGAATCCTCTGTCAGGATTAGTCATTTGTCAGAAATGCGGGCGCACCATGCAGCGCCGTCCTGATACAAAAAATCCGGCTCTCCTGATATGCGCTGCCCCCACCTGTGATAACCATGCGTCATATTTGCATCTGGTGGAACAGCGGATATTGGAAACCGTCAGTCATTGGTCAGAGGGATATCTGCTGAAATATCACAGCGAAACAAACCTTGCAGATGCCAGTATCCTGCAAGCAGAAATGACTGCTTTACAGAAAACAGAAGAAAAACTGAACCGGCAGTTATCAAAGGTGTTTGAAGCTTTTGAAACCGGTATTTATGATGCAGCAGCTTTTCAGACCCGACACTCTGTACTCAAAGAGCAGATTGAAGAAATCCGCCAAAAGCAGCAGAACCTGCAGCAAAGTGTAGATAAAAATACGGAAAGCCAGATGATTTTATCTCAGCTCATTCCAAAAATACAGTCTGTCGCTTCAAGCTATTCCCAAGCCGCCAGTATACAGGAGAAGAACAATCTGCTTCGGGAGATCATTCACCACATTGACTATCTGAAAGAAGTGAAAGGTCACGGACACGAAGAAGAATTTATAATTATTGTACATCCTAACCTTCCCAGACTGTCCTCTTTACCGACAACTTAGCGGTACGGGTTCTTCAGTGCCGATATCGGTCAGGATGGCTTTGATCTCAGGATAGGGTGCAGAATATCTCTGACTCAGATAGCGCAGAGAAGCTCCCAGTTCACCGTCAGCGCCGCCGTACTGTGTGATAATAATTTTCGCCAGTTTCGGGTTTGTCTGGCGGATATTGACAGGGTACTGCAGTTTTTTCTCATAAACCCACATATCTCAACCCTCCTGCGTGTCCCAGGGCCAAGGATCAGAAATCCACGCCCAGCGGTTGCCGTTTAAATCAGTCGGACTTAACGCTCCGAATTTTTCCTCGTATTCCCTGCGCAGTTTTCTTCCCTCTGTTTCGTAATACTGCAAAGCATCTGCCGCGCTCACATCGTCTGGATGCGTATCAAGATAAATATGCAGTTCTGCTGATGCAAAATCAAACGAAGACAGACGCTTTAGCAGACGTTCACGTTCAGTCATCGCTTTTCCCTCCTTTTTGACAGGACGGACAGAAAGGCTTATTCAGTTCGGGAAACATTGTACCCTTCTGGATTCCCTGTTCAGGTGAATACAGTTTATCAGCATTCTGATACGGCACATATGCCATTGCTATCACAGTTTTTTTGGGTAACGGCGTAATAAAAAAATCCGCATTTTGCAGTTCTTTGATAACGTCCACCAGCTATCAGCTCCTTTCAGCTTGTCATACTATCATAATATGCGTTCTTTCCCCTGATGTGACAGGCACCGGCTCTCCTCACATTCACACGCAAAACAACACTTTTTTCTAAAAAAGCAAACATTTCTGCAGAAAAATCAGCAAAAAATAAATTGCCCTTTATTTTACCTTGCTAAATACGGAATAATATAGTATAATGTTACCAAGCCATTTGTAAAAGGAGGCTGGAATATGAATTATATGGGCAAACCCTGTCCGGTGTGTTCCCGTACTTTTCGTGATGAAGATGACATTGTTGTCTGCCCTAAGTGCGGTGCACCCTACCACAGAGAATGCTATGAAGAAAAAGGTTCCTGTATCTTCAAAGATCTTCACAAGAAGCATGAAAGCTGGAAAGCAGAGCCGGCAGAAACCAAGAGTGAAAACGAAGAAACGGCTGCAGATGTTTCCATATGCCGGCGCTGCGGGGCACATAATCCCCTTGATGCTATCGTATGCAAGGACTGCGGCAGTTTCCTTTCGAGAGAAATTCCTCAGAATGACGGAACGACTTCCGATCGGAACAGTACAGGTTATCCTAACGGAGGTGTGCCTTTCGGTGTGAACAGCCCGTTCACGGTTTTCCTTGACCCGATGGGCGGTGTTTCTCAGGAAGAAGATTTTGACGGCGTATCCGGTGCAGAGCTGGCGAAATATATCAAAAACAACACCACCTATTATCTGCCGGTTTTCAAGAGGTACAAACAGGAAAAACGAATCCGCTTCAATTTCTGCGCTTTTCTGTTTACCGGCGGCTGGTATCTCTACCGTAAACAGTATGTCAAGGGTGTCCTGCTCTCACTGCTGTATATTATCGTAGAACTGGGCGCATTGTTCTGTACAGTACAATTTTCCACGCCGCTTGTCAAGGAAGCCAGAGAATTCTATAAAGGTGCTGCCTATATCAACCTCAACGACTATATTTCATGGGCGCTGCAGCAAAAATCTTTCGGGGAACTTGTCCTAATGTTCATGCCCTACCTGCTGTATGCGCTGTATTTTGTTGTCAGAATCGTCTGTGGTTTCCGAGGCAATAAAAGCTGCTACCGTCATGCTGTGGTCAGAATCAAAGCCATCAAAGCACAGCCCCACGATGATCAAGCGGACACACTCAAGGCCATTTCCGAAGCAGGCGGTACAAACAACGCTATTGCATGGGTATGCCTTGTGTGCTATCTGATCATATATTTTGCTCCCCTATTCATTAAATAAAGAAAGAAAACGGAGGAATCAAAATGCAAGTTAGAAAAGCCGTCATTCCGGCAGCGGGACTCGGTACAAGAGTTTTGCCTGCAACCAAATCCATGCCGAAAGAAATGCTGACCATTGTGGATAAACCCGCAATCCAGTATATCGTTGAAGAGGCTGTCAGCTCCGGCATTACCGACATTCTGATCATCACCAACCGAGGAAAGGGCATTATTGAAGATCACTTTGACCGCAGTCCTGAACTGGAAGAAAGACTGTTAGCTTCGGGCAAGCAGGACGTTTATGAGCAGGTTGTCAATATTTCAAAACTGGCAAACATCTATTTTGTCCGTCAGAAGGAAACCAAAGGTCTGGGACACGCCGTTAACTGTGCAAGGTCTTTTGTAGGCAATGAGCCTTTTGCTGTGCTCTACGGGGACGATGTTATCATCGGTGATGACCCTGCCTGCGGTCAGCTGATCCGTGCTTATGAAAAATACGGCAAGGCCGTTGTCGGCATCAAGTCTGTTCCTGCCGAGGCAATTCATAAATACAGTTCCCTGAAAGTCAGCCCGCTGGAAGGCAATATTTACAGCTGTACAGACATGGTAGAAAAGCCGAAAACCGCTGAGGAAGTATTGTCACTGTTTTCTATCCTTGGCAGATGTGTGCTGACACCTGATATTTTTGACCTGCTGGATCATACACAGCCGGGTGCAGGCGGTGAAATTCAGCTGACCGATGCAATGAGAACACTGGCGCAAACAGTTGGCATGACAGGTGTAGATTTTACCGGCAAGCGTTATGATATGGGCGATAAGCTGGGCATTCTGGAAGCAACAGTAGAAATTGCCCTGCGTAATCCTCAGCTTGGCGCAAAGTTCAGAGCCTATCTCAAAGAACTTGCAAAAACACTTTGACCAGCAGCCGGAAACTGACCGTGCATATATAACAGCGCGGACGGATACCCAAAAATGATTCTGATAAGAAACAGCGGTGTTTCTTGACAGAATAACACTTTCTTGCTAAAATAAACACAAAGGTTTTCAGAAACTGTCCGTAAGACAGCAGTACCGTAAGGAGTGCGGGAAGGGTTCGCCTCACAAAAAACCCATAGCCGGAGAAAACATCTGTCTGTAAATTGATAGGACAAATGCAGGAAACTCCCGCTCCTGAAACAGTGAGCCAACAAACTGTTTTCAGCTCTCCCATAGTGTGGCGGGCTGTGTTCATCAATACATTTGAGGAGGAAAAATTATGTCTGTTACTCTTAGCGATAAGCATTTGAAGGAATTTGTAACTTGTGAGGAATACGCCTCTATTGCCCCCCAGATCACTGCGGCACACCAACTGCTCCATGACAAGAAAGGTCTTGGCAATGATTTCGTTGGCTGGGTAGATCTGCCGGTCAAATATGATAAAGAAGAGTTTGCCCGCATCAAGAAGGCTGCAGAAAAAATCAAGTCCAACACAGACGTATTCGTTGTTATCGGTATCGGTGGTTCTTATCTCGGTGCAAGAGCGGCAATCGAGTTTCTGAAGTCGCCCAACTACAATGCTTTGCCGAAGGATACACCCGACATTTACTTCACCGGTAATTCCATCAGCTCTACTGCACTGGCAGAACTCCTTCAAATCTGCGAGGGCAAAGACGTTTCTATCAACATGATCTCAAAGTCCGGCACAACAACCGAGCCGGCCATCGCTTTCCGTGTGTTCCGTGAAATGCTTGAAAAGAAGTACGGCAAGGAAGGCGCAAGAGAAAGAATTTTCTGCACCACTGACAAGGCAAAGGGTACACTTAAGAAACTCGCTACGGACGAAGGCTATGAAACTTTTGTTGTACCGGACGATGTCGGCGGACGCTATTCCGTACTGACAGCGGTAGGACTGCTCCCCATTGCTGTAGCAGGTGCTGATATTGATGCACTGATGCAGGGTGCGGCCAATGCCCGTGAAGCACTCATGGAAACCGACCTTGAGAAGAATGACTGCTACAAATACGCGGCAATCAGAAACATTCTTTACCGCAAGGGCAAGCAGATTGAGCTGCTCGTCAGCTATGAGCCTTCCTTCACCATGATGAATGAATGGTGGAAACAGTTGTTCGGTGAAAGTGAAGGCAAAGACAACAAGGGTCTTTTCCCTGCTTCTGTTGTTTTCTCTACCGACCTGCATTCTATGGGACAGTACATTCAGGAGGGAAGAAGAATCCTCTTTGAAACAGTCGTACAAATTGATAAGCCGAAGTATGAACTGACCATCGGTACAGACCCTGAAAATGTTGATGGTCTGAATTTCCTTGCCGGAAAGACAGTCGATTTTGTCAACAAAAAAGCATTTGAAGGAACTGTACTGGCACATACGGACGGTAAAGTACCGAATGTTATCCTTACCGTGCCCGAAGTCAATGAACTGGAACTGGGTTATCTCATCTATTTCTTCGAGAAGGCCTGCGCTATCAGCGGATACACAATGTGTCTGAATCCGTTTAACCAGCCCGGCGTAGAAAGCTACAAGAAAAATATGTTCGCTCTGCTCGGCAAGCCCGGCTATACCGACCTCAAAGCCGCACTGGAAGCAAGACTGAAATAATTCCGGATAAAAATAACGATGTGCATTGACATAACGTCCGATTTATTGTAGAATTTATGTATAGTGTTCTCTCGCTGAGTCGGCGGCACAATTATTAAGGAGGCAAATTTAAATGATTACACTTATTATTGGCAAAAAAGGTACAGGAAAGACCAAGAAGCTCATCAGTCTGGCAAACGAGGCAGTGGAAGCATCTAACGGTAATGTTGTTGTTATCGAAAAGGGTTCCAAGCTGACCTATGATGTCACACACAAGGCAAGACTGATTGATACTGACCAGTACGCTATCAGTGGTTATGATGCATTCTTTGGTTTCCTGAGCGGTCTTTGTGCAGGCAACTATGATGTAACAGATGTTCTCGTAGACTCCACTCTTAAGATCGGCGGACAGGACTTTGCTGCTTTCTCCGAATTTGTAGAGAAGATTAACGTGCTTGCTGCAAAATCCGAAACGAAGTTTACTTTCCTTGTATCGGCTGATGCGAAAGACCTTCCTGAGAGCCTTGACGCTATTTCTGTAAAGCTCTGATTTCCCTTTCACGAAAAATCAATCGCTGACACATAAAAAAGCTGCACCCTGTCGTACGGACTCGGTGCAGCAGTTTTTTTGCCTGAAAACAAAAATAGGAATATGACAGGCAGAACGTGGAAAACGCAGCAGCCTCCCCTCAAAGACTGTGCCATCCATCTAAAAATGCCGAAGCCTGCAATTTTTTTGATACTGCTTCAGGACAATAACACTATCACGTTTCGTATCAAGCCGATAACATCGTTTTAGAAAGAAGGCGGCAGAAGTTTCTGACATCAGCGCATCAGAATTCTGTTTTGATACTGCGCAGGAACAGGTCGGACAAGCCGCGCTTCGCGGTGATTTCTCCGTTAATGACCTGATTCACGGTTTTACAGATAGGCAGGTCTACTCCGTATTTCTCGCCCAGATAAACAAGGGCTTTTGTCGTATCTACGCCTTCCGCCAACAAACCGAATTTCTCCCCTTTTACCAGCATCTCACCAAAACGGCGGTTGTGACTGTGCTGTGAAAACAGGGTCGCTTCATAGTCGCCCAGATGACACAAACCATAAGCCGACAGCTCATTTCCGCCCATTGCCTTGATGAGCCGTGAAATTTCTCTCGTTCCTCTCGACATCAGCGCACCTTTCAGGGAGGATAAATTCAGCCCGTCCAACATACCCGCCGCAATGCCGATGGTATTCTTGGCAGCCGCTCCGATTTCTGTTCCGATCAGATCGTTGCCCACATAAAAGCGGATCAGCTCGCTCGAAAACTGTCTGATGAGAAAATGACGGAGCTGTTCATCTTTTGCATCCAGAACCATACAGTTGGGAATACCCTTGCTGAAATCCTGCGGGTGACCGGGACCTACCCACACAGCTACCTGCGTTTCTTCGGGAACAAACTCTTCTACGATCTCCGTCAGCCGTTTGCCAGTTCTGACTTCAATTCCCTTCATACAAAGGACAATTTTCTTCTCACGAATATCAAACTGCTGAAGACTCGGCAGAAAAGAACGCAGTGCCTGCGAGCTGATAGAAATAATCATAATATCGGCAGAGGTGACCGCCTGCTCCAGATCATCAGTAATGGTGATGCTGTCACGGAATGTGAGCATATTATTCTTGCGTGTTTCTTTCAGTTCTGTCAGCTGCGGTGCATCAGACAGTCCCCAGATAGTCACATGGTGTCCTATCTTATCCAGATACCAGCCAATAAACGAGCCCCAGCGCCCGCACCCTAAAATTGTAATATTCATAACTTTTCTCCCCGTCAATATCAATGATTTATTCCTGTTCCGTTCCCTCGGCATCTTCATCGGTGTCGGGGATTTCTTCGGTCACGATCTTATCGCCCGTCAGAAACTCGATAGAACGCTCAATGGCATTTTTCGAGTTGCCCCATGACAGGTTCGCACTGCGGTAGTCAAACATTCTGCAAAAATGTGTAATGTCGTTTTTCAGCGTGATAAGATAACCGCCTGTGAGTTTTGACGTTTCTTCAAAGAACGCCTGCAGGCTTTTGCCGAGTCCCTTCTGGTCTACATTGATCAGAAGATAAAAATGCTCCAGACAGATATACGGCTGCTGGCTGTAAAGCTGGCGGAATTCTGGTTCGCTGATCCACATGGCATGAACAATACGCACCATGTTTTCCATGTTATCCTTGATATCCCGACAGATAAAACAGTCTTTCAGAAGCGTTTCGAGTGCCGCCATTTTCTTTTTGTCAGGCTTGCTGTGCGGTTCGGGCGGCACTAATGTTTCGGAAATCTGCTGTAAATGGCTTTCTAAGATCAACGCATTCGACAGCCGCTTTCCCTGCTGTACCATCATCGCAAAATGGCGGTAGCAAAAGCCCTCTTCGTTGGTCTTGATACGCACGTTCGGCTCCATCATCGCTGAACCCGTCACATACTCCGCTTTGCGCCATTCCAGCATATCACGCATACGGCACATCGGACAGCCTTCTCTCGGCAGAAACACGTCATTGATAGGAATACTGCAGATATTTTCCTTCATTGTTACTCACAGCCTTTCTGACATAAAAGTTTTAAAAAATCATGCTGAATGATTGTATTACAGCATATGGTTATGATATAATGGACACGATCATTTCAAGGAGGTCATCAAAAATGGATATGGAATTCTACATTCTGAATTTTATTCAGGAACACCTGCGGAACGGCGTACTCGACAAGCTCATGCCGATCGTGTCCTTTATGGGCAAACTGTCATTGATCTGGATCATTCTTACCGCCGTCTGCCTGCTCGTGAAAAAGACAAGGCCGCTCGGACGTTCACTTGCCTGCGACATGATATTCAACCTCATCGCCTGCAACGGCATTATCAAAACAATTGTCGGCCGTATGCGCCCCTGTGTACTCAATACGTCCGTCAATCTGATTACCAGTGTACCCATAGACGCTTCTTTCCCTTCGGGACACACTCTGTACGCTTTCGGTGCCGCCACCATTTTATTTATCTATCATAAGGGCATCGGTCTGGCGGCGTATGCGTTTGCGTTCCTGATGGGCTTTTCAAGAATGTATCTGTATGTGCACTTTCCCACAGATGTATTGTTCGGTGCCATCTTCGGCGTGGTGTTTGCTGTCCTCGCCTATCGTATCGAAGGCTGGCTGTTTGAAAAGGACAAGCCGATTTTCCGTCTGAAACGCTGTCAGCCTCAGGACAGGGCCTGAACCGCCGCTGTTATATCAGCAAACTGCTGCATGGTCATTTCTTCTGCCCGTGCATTGGCGGGAATCCCTGCCGAAGCCAGTATCTCACCGACTGCCGCTTTCGGAAGGGACAAACCTGCACTCAGCGAATTCGACAGCGTTTTTCTCCGCTGCAGGAAAGCTGCCCGCACTACTTTAAAAAACAATCTTTCATCTGCCGCCTGCACGGGCGGCTCTTTTAATATATTCAGACGGATAACCGCAGAATCCACCTTTGGTGCAGGCAAAAAGCTGCCCGCCGAAACTTTGAAAAGCTGTTCCGGCACACAGTAGTAACGTACTGCAGCACTGATCGCACCCGAAGCCCTTGTGCCGGGTTCCGCACAGATTCTGTCCGCCGCTTCTTTCTGCACCATAACGGTGATTGCTTTCACAGGCAGACGTTCTTCGAGGAGGCGCATCAGAATCGGGGAAGTGATGTAATAAGGCAGATTGGCACAAATAACGACTTCCATACCGGCGAATTCGTCCTGTATGAGCTGATGAAAGTTCAGCTTCATTGCATCGTCATTGATGACTTTCACGTTGTCATGTGCCGCCAGTGTTTCCGCCAGTACAGGAAGCAGGCGTTTATCCAGCTCTACCGCCGCCACCTTACAGGAAATCTGTGCCAGTTCGTTGGTCAGTACGCCCGCACCGGGTCCTATCTCTATTACACCTGTCCGGCTGTCTGCTCCGCAGAGAGATGCCATTTTCGGGCATACCGCAGGATTCACAAGAAAATTCTGTCCCAATGCCTTTGAAAAGGTAAAACCGTGTCGGCTCAGAACGCCCTTCACATAGTTGATATCGGTCAATTTACTCATATTTTTGATTTCCTTTATTTCTTTGTCCATGTTCTCGGATAGAACGCCAGCAGAAGCGGATAAATCTCCAGTCTGCCAAAGAGCATCGCAAAGGTCAGCACCAATTTGGAGAAGGACGAATAGCCGCTGAAGCCCTCCATTGGGCCTACCAGTCCGAAGCCCGGCCCTACGTTATTACAGCAGGTGACGGAAGCCGTCAGATTGGACTGCAAATCGAAGGACGGTTCAAACGACAGAATCAGGAAGGTAGACGCAATCAGGACGATATAGAGTGCAAAATAAGTTGTTACGCCGTTCATAGTGGCGGCATCAAGTGTCTTCCCCTCAAATTTCACTGTCGCTACTGAACGGGGGTGAAGCAGGTGACGGATATCCTTGATAATGGACTTGAACATGATGATAACACGGGAGAGCTTCAGACCGCCCGCCGTAGAACCTGCACAGCCGCCAAGGAACATCAGAATGAACAGGACACCCTTTGCCAGATCCGGCCACAGGTTGAAATCCGCTGTCGAGAAGCCCGCTGTCGAAACGATAGAAGCCACCTGAAAGACGGAATGACGGACAGAATCCGAAAAGTTGTTGTAGATAGGATAAATGCTGTAAGTGACAATACCTGCCGAAACAAGAATGATACTGAGATAGAACCACAATTCCCGATTCGTAAAGACGGGCTTGAACTTACGCAGAATCATCAGATAGAACAGGTTGAAGTTCACGCCGAAAATAATCATGAAGGCGGTAATCACCCACTGGATATACGGGTTATAGCTTGCAATGGAATCCGATCGGATACCGAAACCGCCTGTACCCGCTGTGCCGAGTGCGTGAACAGCCGCATCAAACGGGTGCATCTGACCGAACAGCAGCAGAACAAACTCCACTGCTGTCAGACCGAAATAGATAAAATACAGAATTCTGGCAGTTTCCTTGATTTTGGGAACAATCTTTCCTACAACGGGTCCCGCCATTTCTGCCCGTAAAATATGGATTGCCCGTCCGGAGTCAGACGGCAGGATCGCCATAATCAGCACCAGCACACCCATACCGCCTAACCAGTGTGTAAAGCTCCTCCAGAAAAGCATTCCGTGACTCATGCTTTCCACATCACGGACAATAGAGGCTCCTGTTGTGGTAAGACCGCTGACCGTTTCAAAAAAAGCATCAAAGAAATTGGGTATCTCCTGACTGATGATAAACGGCAGACAGCCCAGAACAGACAGGAATATCCATGCAAAAGTAACAATAATGAATCCCTCTCGGGCATAAATTACCCTGCTGTCAGGCTTGCAAAGCAGACGCAGAACCATACCCACAACAGATGCCACAATCATTGTCACGGAAAAAGCGAATACGGCATTCATTTCCTGATAGGCAATCGCTACCAGTGCCGGCAGCATCAGAAGCACGGCTTCCAGC
>CADCQO010000026.1 GCA_902803585.1 uncultured Ruminococcus sp. | reverse complement strand
TTTTCAAAGGGAGTTTGTTCCTTAGCGGCAATGTAGACCTTTGTTTTGCGTGACGGCGGAACGTTCATTTCTGCACGGCGGATACGAATGGTCTTGATAGCGTCCATGACCATTGTCATTTCACGGGCAGCAGCAGGATAGTTATTCTTTTCGTCATAAACGGGGAAGGACTGCAGCATAATGGTTTCACCCTCGTGCGGGAGTGCCTGCCACAATTCCTCTGTAATGAACGGCATGAACGGGTGGAGGAGCTTGAGTGCCTTGTCCAGTACCCATACCAGTACCTGACGGGCATTCTGTGCATTCTCGCCCTCGCTCTGCAAACGGGACTTTGTGAGTTCGATATACCAGTCACACAGGCAGTCCCAGATAAAGTCATACAGCTTCTGTACGGCAATGCCGAGTTCATATTTTTCGAGATTTTCTGTTACTTCCCTGATAACGGTATTGAGGGTAGAAACGATCCACTTATCCTCTGTCGTGAGGGTATCGGGCAATTCGTTCTTTACCTCATGCCCTTCGATATTCATGCGGATAAAGCGGGCAGCGTTCCAGAGCTTGTTGGCAAAGTTGCGGCTTGCGGTGATTTTCTCTTCAGAATAACGCATATCGCTGCCGGGGGCATTACCGGTTATCAATGTCAGACGGAGGGCATCTGCACCGTACTGGTTAATGACCTCAAGCGGGTCAATACCGTTGCCGAGCGATTTACTCATCTTGCGACCCTGCGCATCTCTGATAAGACCGTGAATCAGTACAGTATCAAACGGCACTTTGCCTGTATGTTCGATACCGCTGAACATCATTCTCATGACCCAGAAGGGAATAATATCATAGCCTGTGACCAGTACATTTGTCGGATAGAAATAGTCCATTTCGGGTGTCTTTTCAGGCCAGCCCAGTGTACTGAACGGCCACAATGCAGAGGAGAACCATGTATCAAGGGTATCGGGATCCTGACGCATTTTCCTGCCGCATTTCGGACAAACAGCCTCATTCTCTTTGGTAACGACTGTTTCGCCGCAGCTGTCGCAGTAGAAAGCGGGAATCTGATGACCCCACCAGAGCTGACGGGAAATACACCAGTCACGGATATTTTCCAGCCAATGGAAATAGGTTTTTTCAAAATGGGGCGGTACAAACTGTGTATCGTCATTCTTAACGGCATCAATAGCGGGGCCTGCGAGCGGTTTCATTTTAACGAACCACTGTTTTGAAACTCTTGGTTCAACGGTTGTGGAACAGCGGTAGCAGGTGCCGACATTGTGCGAATAATCCTCTATTTTAACGAGTGCGCCTTCTTTTTCCAGATCAGCAACAATTGCTTTTCTTGCTTCATAGCGATCCATGCCCGCATACTGGGGATAATCGTCAGTGATTTTTGCATCATCTGTCATAACATTGATGACAGGCAGATCGTGACGCAGACCAACTTCAAAGTCGTTCGGGTCATGGGCGGGAGTGATCTTAACAACGCCTGTACCGAAATCCATCTCTACATAATCATCTGCAATGATCGGGATCTCACGGTGAACGATCGGCAGGATAACAGTCTTTCCGACCAGTTCTTGATAGCGTTCGTCCTTCGGATTGACAGCAACAGCAGTATCACCCAGTAATGTTTCAGGACGGGTAGTTGCCAGATTGATATAGCCGGAACCGTCCTTGAGAGGATAGCGCAGATGCCAGAAATGACCTGCCTGTTCCTGATAGTTTACTTCTGCGTCTGAAATAGATGTAAGACAATGGGGACACCAGTTGATGATTCTTTCGCCCCGATAGATCAGACCCTTGTTGTAGAGGTTGACAAAGACCTGTTTAACGGCCTTGCTGCAGCCCTCATCCATTGTGAAGCGTTCACGTTCCCAGTCAGCGGACGAACCCATTTTTCTGAGCTGTCTGACGATTCTTCCGCCGTATTCCTTCCGCCAGTTCCATGCACGTTCGAGAAATTTTTCACGGCCGATTTCTTCTTTGGTAACGCCTTCCTTGCGCATGGCTTCAACGATTTTGGCTTCTGTTGCAATAGAAGCATGGTCTGTGCCGGGCAGCCACAAAGCACTGTATCCCTGCATTCTTTTGAAACGGATAAGGATATCCTGCAAAGTATTGTCGAGTGCGTGGCCCATATGAAGCTGACCTGTGATATTAGGAGGCGGCATCATAATGGTATAGGGTTTCTTGTTTTCATCAATTTCGGCATGAAAAAAGCCGCTTTCTTCCCAGAAGCGATAGATTCTGTCTTCAAATTCGCCGGGAGCATAGGCTTTCGCCAGTTCTTTTTCCTTCATTCGTAATTCCTCCGGATATGGTTTTCTCGTGTACATACAGCACACTTGTTCAACTAATTATCCCACTAAACGCCGGTTTTGTCAATCCCATAATAGGACAGTCAGCGGTCAGAGCGGAGCTTTCATCTGTTTTTTGTGTTCCTGTCTGAGCGTTAATGCAGCAATATGTTAAACATAGCGAAAAGTCCGCTGCCCGCAAAAAAGAAGCTGAACACATACAGGAATATGCCCTGCACCCGATCTCGTTTGGGTTCGTAAAATTCGTAAGGATTCTTCGGATTAATCAAGAGAGTGTCCACATCTCCGACATGAGGTACCCTGATATTGGAATAGTTTCTGTATTCGGATTCGTAGCGTTCGTTATTGAAAAAGTATTCGTACACCGGACAATAAACGGTTGAACTGCCGCCCTTGTGGCTATGTGTACGTCTTCGGAGAACATCAATGCACATTCCCTGTACGGTTTCGGTACATTCTCTTTTTAAACGGTGCAGGGTGCGGAAGTTGTAAACACCTACTCCAACGCCCACGATCACGAATAACGAAACAAATACCATTGCCAGTGCGTTCACAGACATTTTATGGAAAAAGGCGGGAAAAATCAGGCACAGGGGAATCTGCAGCAAAATAAAGACAGTATCGGCAATAAGAAACTTTTTCATTTCCTTTGTACGGTTCTGCGGCTGACTCAAAAAATACACACCCAGTCCCGCAGCCAATTGCAGAACGAATGGCAATACTGGCCAGAATTGCTGAAAGAAAAACAGTATTACCAGAGCAGCGCTTGTTGCAGCAAGCCAGCCGGTCAGCAGCCGTCGCGGGGAAGGGGATACAGTCATTCCGGTATCCGCACGATGAGAGTTTTGTGTATGAGCAGGCTGAACACTGCTGTAACTGTTTGTATCATGCCCATAATTTTCAGCAGGATAACTGCCGATAGGACTGGAATTGTCAGGAGAATAACTGCCGATAGGACTGAAATTGTCAGGGGAATAACTGCCGATAGGACTGAAATTGTCAGCGGGATAACTGCCGATAGGACTGGAATTGTTGGTGGGATAACTGCCGATAGGACTGGAATTGTTGGTGGGATAGCTGCCGATAGGACTGGAATTGTTGGTGGGATAGCTGCCGATAGGACTGGTGTTATGATAATCAGAACTTCCGAGCCAGTTTTCGTTTCCAGAAAAGCCGAAATTGAGCGGTTCCTGCGGTGAATTGCTGCTCATAAGTCAAACCTCCTCATCAAAATGATGGTATCATTATACCCTTTTTTCGGGGAGAGTACAATTGTCAATTCTACGATGATTGGTCGATAAAAATGGTGAAAATGTCAAAAAACGGACTGCTGCATAAAGGAAGATCATCAACGGGGATATTGCCATAATTTGTAAAAACTCACAACAAAATTAACAGAAAATATTGCGTTTTGAAAAATAATTTGTTATAATACGCATAAGTATATAATTCATACACATTTTGTTCTACGAATTTGATGAAAGGCTTGAGATATTTTGAGTGCCAAAAAGAAAGATGACGAAAAAACTAAAAAAATGGCTGCTGGAAGTACCGCTAAGAAATCCGGCGGCAAAAAGGGCGTAAAAGCGGGTAAGGGAGGCAAGACTCCAAAAGCGGTGAAGGTGTCGAAGCATTCCGAAGCGAAAACCGATGCCCTTCTGACACCTGTCAGACTGTATTCTCCGCCCGAATTTCCGTTCCATAATCGGGAACTGAGCTGGATGGATTTCAATTCCCGTGTACTGGAGGAAGCGTTTGAAAAAGACAATCCTGTGCTGGAGCGTGTCAAGTTTCTGGCGATCACAGCATCAAATCTGGATGAGTTTTTTATGGTGCGTGTAGCGGGAGTGATGGACAGAATGCACTCCAAACCCAATGTGCCCGATGAATCAGGCATGACGCCGGTACAGCAGTTTGAAAAACTGAGCGAAAAAATACATGAATTTGCCAAGAAACAGTATTCGTGTCTGCACCGCTCTATCATGCCTGCCCTCAGGAAGCACAAGCTGAATTTCCTGAAAATGAAAGAGCTGAACAAGGTGCAGAAGCAGCAGGCAGACGAATATTTTGACAAATTCCTGTTCCCTGTACTGACGCCGATGGCAGTAGATACTTCCCGTCCGTTTCCGCTGCTGGCGAATAAAAGTCTGAATATTGCGGTGCGTCTGCGGAAGGAAGGGGAAGATGTTTTTGCGGTAGTACAGGTACCGTCCATTCTTCCGAGATATTACGAAGTAACGACAGAAACGGGGAGAGCCTTTGTTCTGTTGGAGGATATCATTATCAGCAGGCTGTCGGATTTGTTCAAACCGCACGAAATACAGGTATGCTGTCCGTTCCGTATTACCAGAGATTCCGATCTGGATATTGACGAAGAAGCAGATGACTTGTTGGTAGAGATTGAGCATTCCCTCAAAAAGCGGCAGCGGGGCGATCCGGTACGTCTGGAAATTCTTTCAAGATGTGATGAGAGCCTGAAAGCCTTTCTGATAGAAATGCTGGGTGTGCAGGATAAAGAAATCTATGAGGTATCAGGGCCGCTTGACCTGACATTCTTTTCTAAATTCGGCGGTCTTGAGGGCATGGACAAGCTGCGTTTCAGCCCGATCATTCCTGTCAATCCCCCTGCGGACTTTTTCGGCTATGACGATGTCTTTGAAGCAATCCGTGAAAAAGACAGAATGGTGCATCACCCGTATGAAAGCTTTGACAGCGTGATAAAGTTCATCGATCAGGCGGCAAATGATGAAGATGTGCTGGCTATCAAGCAGACACTTTACCGTGTCAGCGGTAATTCTCCCGTTATTGCTGCATTGATAAAAGCGGCAGAAAACGGCAAGCAGGTGACAGTATTGGTAGAGCTGAAAGCCCGCTTTGATGAAGAAAACAATATCGGCTGGGCAAAGAAACTGGAAAAAGCAGGCTGTCACGTTATTTATGGTCTGGCAGGACTGAAAACACACTGTAAAATTCTGCTGGTTGTCCGCAGAGAGGCAGACGGTATCCGCCGTTATCTGCATATGGGCACAGGCAACTATAACGACATTACTGCACGTTTCTACACCGACATTGGAATGTTTACC
>CADCQO010000025.1 GCA_902803585.1 uncultured Ruminococcus sp. | reverse complement strand
TGCTTGTTTCTCTGTCGTGTCGCTCTGACACATCATACGGTAGTTGTCCTCAAACGCCTGACGGACAATTGCTTGGTTTTTATCATTCGCATACAGCCATATAGCCAATTCCTGCCCTGCAAAGCCATAGTTGTTCTTGACAATAGCAGAGGTTTTCTGACCGTCTTCAATGACCTTTTCGGACGATTTGCATTCGATGTCAAGTGTACGGTTATAGGCTCCGGCACCGTCCGATTGCTTGATGAGCGGGGATTCTCCTGTTGTGATGACACAGTTGGACCATGTGGGCGTACGGTCAACACCGCCTGTCTTGTTGCCTCTGGTGCGTCCGACACCTTCCGCTAACTGATACACGGAGAACTTGCCGTTGTCTAACTGCCCCTCATCGATCATCAGCGGCAGATGGTTCAGAAACGCCGCAAACCGTTCCAATCCGACCTGTGTAGAGTTGAAGGTCTGGATATACTTGCCCAATTCAGGGTTCCCCCATACGGATGCCGCACACATCAGAGCGACGGTTTTTCCGGTGCCGGATGTGCTGGACCATAAGTGTGTGAAAAAGACCTGTGCATTGCAGACAGGAACCAGAACGCTTGCTAAGCTGGCGGCAATGGCTATTTTGGCAACAGCACTGTACTGCCGTACCCTTTTGATTTCCTCTGCCCATAGGGAACGACGTCCCTTTGTGGTGATTGAATTGTAGATGGTGCGGAAATTCAGGTCACCGTCAAAGACAAGGTTATCGACATATGGCACAAAGCCTTCTCCTGCAAAGAATCCCAGACGGGAAAAGCTGTTCGCTTCCGGAATAATGTCATAGTTGGTGCTGTCGACTTCCGCTAAATAGCGTACTAAGGCGTTGGCATTTTCTGGCGTAACGGAAACGCCGTTGTCCGACAGATTAACGATCTTTGTCGCTGTGGAAATGATGCTTTTATCCACGATGATTTCCCGCCAGCGACGGCCCCGCTGAAAGGCAAGCCGCATTTTTTCAATTCCGGTGTCGATGTTGATAAGTCGCTGTACTGGCATGATCGGATGAGGGCAAGCCATTTCCCTTTGTCCGTATGCGCCGTCCATGTACACGCCGCTGTCGTTGGCGGTCCATTCGCCACACTGTAATTCCATCGGCTGATTTTCGAACTGAGTGTAGTTCACGGCAGACTCATGAAGCTGTCGAAGCTCCTTCAGATAGCTGGTGTACATAGCTTTGAAACCGGGTACACCGACACTTCTGGCTTTGGCTGCCATGCGCTCAATGGCCTGTCGTTCTTTGAATTTGTTATCATGAAACGCATAAACGTAATCAAACGGTCCTGTCCCTTCGGTGAAATCCTCTTTCGTATAGACGGACACATCCGTTTCTTCCGTCATGCCGCCGTTTGTTTTTTCTTCTTCGTTAATATCCATTGAAATATTACCTCCTTTCACCTACCCCTCCCAAAACGGACGATGTGAACTGTTGAGGCGAAAACGTTAAAATGGCAGATCTTCATCGTCAGGTACGGTAGGCAGATCTTCATCGTCAGGTACGGTAATATCAATGGGAGAAGGCTGTGCAGAGGATTGCTTTTTCTCCACAAATTCAACATTATTCGCCCACACTTCAACGGTATTTCGCTTGTTGCCGTCCTTGTCGGTATAGGAGCCGGTACGGATAGAACCCGTCAGGCCTATCCGCTGACCTTTTGAAAAATATTTGCAGATAAATTCCGCTGTCTTGCCCCACGCCACAAGCGGAATAAAATCCGCCTGTTTTTCTTCACCCTGTTTCACCGGACGGTCAACCGCCACGCTGAAACGGGTATAAGCGGTACCGCTCTGTGTATGTTTAATTTCAGGATCGGCTGTCAGCCGTCCGACTAATGAAACGTTATTCATGATTTTTCTCCATTCTCACGACAGGTTTTACAGATCGCTCTGCCGTATTTTTTCTCGCACATATGATAAGCCTGACCGGCGCTGTATGTAACGCCCTTCGATGTAAACGCCTCAAAAGGCTTTCCGCACTGCTGACATTTGTACTCTTTATCCTGCTCCGGTGAATGATTATCGCCCCGATTATACTTTGAAGCACCGTCTGACCAGTAAACGTCAGCCGCAAAGCCCAACGCCTTACAAGCTACGCTGATAGCGTCTGTCAGTGCCATCTTGTAGCACTCATCGGACGTATAAGGACCTCTGTTTTCTTTGGCAACCAGCATACTGCCGCCGGTTCCCTGAATGGGATTGCTCCATGTGTCGCCTGACCGGACATATAGGTTGATGTTGCAGAAACAGCAGACTTCATCACCACAGCCCTTTTCCGTCCACTGCTTTGTGATGTCGTAATACCAACCGATACCGCAGGGACCGAAAAGCTCCGTCAGTTTCCGGATTCGCCACATCGGGTTAATATCGGACTTGCCTTTGAGCCGGCCGGCTTGAATTTCCCTCAGGGCATTTTGTGGGCATTTTTGTGCCGCTACATAGATTTTCATGTTTTCGTCCATGTTTTACCTCCTATTTAATGTCGATTCGCTGATCACGGGCAAGATAGGCGCCGGCTAAAGTAAGATATTCACTATCGGATTTATTGCCGCGCTGTAAAACCTCTCTTACAACAGTGCGGTCAATCTCAGGCATCTTGTAGCGTAAATACTCATCATGTCCGGACTCCATGCAAGCATCAACAAAGGCCTTTTCATCTTGAAATTTGACGGACTCCGGACAGTTCTTCACGGACAGCACCGCCATAGGACGGTCAATCTTTGTCCTGCCGATCGCCTGCATACTCTCCAGCAGATACTTTTTCAGCCAGTAGATTTGTTTTTCCTTTGCTTTGCGGCGCTTGGAAAGGGCGGATTCTTCGGCTTTGAGGTCTTTGGCGGCGGCGGTCAGCGCTTTGATGTAGGCGCCAATGTTTTCCGCCTTAACTTCAAATTCTTCCTCAATGCCGCTGAGGGTGTCGAACCATGCCTGCTGGTAGGTTTCCGTATCTCCGTCAAGCTCGCTGATTTCGTCAACTCTGTCGAAAAGCTGTGCAAAATCGTTTGTCAGTTCATAAAGTTTCATGTAGTACGCTCCTGTTCTTCCAAAAAGCTGATAAAGTCAAACAGCGCTTTTTTCAGCTCGTCAATGTCCAGCTTTGTATACACTTTTGCTTCCTCCTTTTTTTATACACTGTGGTTCATGAGCCACACAAATGCAGCATCTATGTCTCTTATCTCCCGCAGTCTGTAGAGGCTTGTGCTGGCAATCACTACTGTACCTCTGATCACGTTTTTGTGGAAGGCAAGGTTCATGGCTTTTGCGCTTTTCGGTTCATAGATCAGGACAGAACCGTCCTTAAGGACTACATACCGGAGCTTCTTGCCGATAAGCTTCGGCGGTATGTCAAATGCCTTGATCGTTCGGGGGATCTCCCCCGGCTCTTTGATAAGTACCTTGACATTTCCGCCGTTTTTAAGTATACTATTGATGGAAAATGTTTTTCTGCTTGCCGCTGTCGGGGTGCCTGCTCTGACGGCGGTTTTCTTTTGGTTATTATTCATGATCGTTCTCCTCCGCTATTACAAATGCTTTTTTGCACGTTTTCTCAAATTCCGGCTCTTTCATGCCTGCCGCAAGGCAAGCTTTTTTGATCTGCTTTAAAGTTGTCATTACGCCGACCAGCAGGTGTGCAGGATTTCCCAAACACTGAAGCTGGGTGCTTCTTCCGCTGTCTGAATGGACATATAAAAAGATGCTGTAGCCGTTATCGGATAACTTATGTTGATTAGCTTTCATCTGCTTCATGATTTTTTCGATGTTCATACCTTGACCTCCACACTCATACCTGCGGACATTCGACTATTGGTACTACTCTTGCATTCATCGACAATCACCTCTTCTTCATCGAATTCGTACTCATCATCGCACTGGTACGACTCCATTTCCTCGATTTGTTTGTTTGCCCAGATTTCAAGTGGTCTGATTGTTTTGAACAGCAGTGTAAAAATACCGTGCCCTACAACCATCAAAAACAGCATTCCGCCTAAAATCAGCAAACACGCAATCAGCTTTTCTACTTCCATATTTTTTCCCTTGCCACCTTCCGTTTTTGCTGTCCTTTAATCTTCTGCTTCTTCACCGAGCCACTTCAGAAATGCTTTTCTCGGAATTTTTGTTCTGGTGCCGATTCTGCAAACCGGAAAACCTAATTGTTCCGGGCAATCTCTTGCCTTCAGGCTGATAGTGTAGGGATCGCATCCGAGAATTGGTGCAATGTCTTTGGGAATAAGCATTACTTTATCAGACGCTTTGATTTCTTTCAGTGTCATTAAAATCACCTCTTTTTTTATTTGCCACTACCGCATACAAGCTCTTCAACAGTAACCCCCAGAGCCTTTGCTAAGTCCACACCAGTAACGATCGTCGGCAGCTTCTTGCCCTTTTCATAGTCGTTAACCGTTGGCTGGCTCACACTTGCCAGTCGTGCCAGTTCTGCTTGGGAATAGCCCTTTTTTTCCCGCAGTGCCTTAACATTGTCAGAAAACGCCAATTTTTCTACACCTCCATCACATTTATTTATAGCCAAGCTATTGACACAACACACAAAATAATATAAACTGAAACTAAGCATATAGGTAGTTTTCGTCACCTTTACTCATTTTTCAG
>CADCQO010000024.1 GCA_902803585.1 uncultured Ruminococcus sp. | reverse complement strand
GAAAATGATGTTATTTTTGGCAGGAACTTTGACTACAAGGATTCTCTGAGTATTGTTATATGGACTTTTCCCGAAAACGGATACAGAAGTATGACTGTAACGACTGGTTCATTCATGGCATACGGAAAGAAGTGGCAAAGACCTGAAAAAAAGAAAAACCATATTCGTGCAATGATAGCGCCATATTGCTGTATGGACGGCATCAATGAAAAAGGTCTTGCGGCGGCTATACTTGAAATAAAGGCAAAGTCCACAAAACAGAAAACCGGCAAAAAGCCGATCATTACCCCTATCGCTATAAGAGCAATACTTGATAAGTGCAAAAATGTAGAGGAAGCTCTCGAACTCCTTAAACAATATGATATGCGAGATCCGCTGGCTGTAAACTATCACTATCATTTTGCAGATGCAGACGGCAACAGCGCTCTTATTGAATATGTTGACAACAAGATGCACATTATCAGACAGACACACAGGGACGAAAACCAGGTGCTTACCAATTTCTTTCTTACGGAGGGCGGCGACAACCGCAGGGAAATGGGCCGTGACAGGTATCAGAGAATCGGAGAAAAGCTCTGTGAGTGCAATAACCATATGCCGGAGGAAAGCGCAATGGAGCTTCTTGGGAACTGTACCCTTAATTACCGCCATAAATATTTGCGTCACATGGTCATCACTGTGTGGAGCAGTGTGTATAACCTGACAAAGAAAACCATGAAAATGTGTGCGGGCATGGATTATGATACTATGTATGAGTTTTCGCTTGACGAACCCGGCACAGTTAAAAAAATAAAGTAGAAGGTGATCTCTCAAAATAAAAGTGACGATGCCGTTACAAAGGGGTAAAATACACGCATTCTGCCTTCGCTGCGGCTTGATTGATCTTCCGTTCAAGCTCAAAGGTAACAGTATGGTTTTTGCTGTTATGTCGAACACAGATACCATCGGATCGGAAAAATGCAGAGCGGTTATCAAAGAAATTATGGGAGTACCTGTGGACAATTTTGAGAGCATCCCCAGATAATGAGCTGAATGATATACGATCGTGATTAAACATCAGAAATGAAAGGGTTGTATTATGAACAAGGTGAAAACAATTCTTTTAGCGGCAGCAATGATGTTATCTTTAGCAGCCTGTTCCTCGCAGCAGTCCGGAAATAACAGTGAGCAACCCGCAGCCAAAAACACACAAACTGGAAATACCGACACACAGACTGAAAATGACAGAGAAACGATTTATCAGGTCGCCCTTTTGCAGTCGCTGACGCAGGGCTACTATGACGGCATTATTAAGGTAAGCGAGCTCAAAAAACACGGCGACATTGGTATAGGTACCTTTGAGGGTGTCAACGGTGAAATGATTGTGCTGGACGGAAAGGTGTATCAGGCACTTGGCGACGGTACGGTTCAGGAAGCTGACGACAACGAAACAATTCCGTTTTCAAATGTAACATTCTTTGATAAGGACGGAAGTGTGGAGCTTTCCGATATCAATAACATCAACGCCTTAAAAGAAAAGCTCAATGCTATGGTTGAGGAAAAAGGCAAAAACCTCTTCTACTTTATAAAGATAAACGGTACATTCAATATAATGAATGTACGCAGTGAAATAAAGCAGGAAAAGCCCTACAAATCACTCGACAAGGCACTCGAAACAGACCAAAGAGAGTTTAATTATGACAACATAGACGGTACTGTTGTTGCTTTGTACTGCCCCGATTATATGGGCGGACTAAACACACCCGGTTGGCATTTCCATTTCGTATCCGATGACAAAACGAAGGGCGGCCATATGCTTGACCTTAAATTCGATAAAGCAACGGCAGAATATGACACTACGCCCTCATTTGAGATGTGCCTGACTGACAATAATGTTTTCCAGAAGATGGAGCTTGCAAAGGATGTCACCGACGCGATCAAGAAAGTTGAAACAAACGAGGAATAAAGTAATCAACATTCGGATAAAATTCTGAAAGATACTTCATTGACGGCCCCTTGATATCCATACAGCCGCCTGTATAGGGTCTGACCCTTGTATAGGCTTTATTTGATTGGTGAAGACGGACAAATGTTGATAAAAAGAACGCCGGTGAAAAGGAAGTCCGTATGTGGAACCACGGCTGCAACGGTTACTGTGCGAAAACATGGAACTTTGCCGAAGCCGGAAACACTGCAACCATACAGGTGATTTAAGACCTATCATATGATGATACAATAAGTTCCGCCCTGTCGGACGCAAATCGGCAGGGCGGAACATTTATTGGGAAGATGACATGGATCATCGTTTTGAGTAAAACGGGAATTGTTCCAGTTTTACAAGTTATTTTCAAGCTATTTTGGAAGATCATTCCAGAGTTTTCTTGTTGATCTCATAGATCTTTGTTACTGTGCCATTGTTGATAACCTGTGCGCCTGTAGTCGTCCGAACGGATTTTACTGTTCTGTTTGGGTGTTTGATCTCAAATTTGTTATCAGTTTGTTTGTCTGTCAGCTTTATCTTTTTGATTTTCCCAACAACTGTTTCTGTCTTGCTCTCACCAGTGACAACCTATT
>CADCQO010000023.1 GCA_902803585.1 uncultured Ruminococcus sp. | reverse complement strand
GCAGTTGAAATGCCAGATACATAATAGCCACTAAATTCTGGATCAGACTGGTTGGCATTTTCTTCATTACGCAGGAAGAGATACAGACCATCTGTCATAGGAGTAAAGCTCTCATACTCAACATTCTGAGGAACGAAATCAGCTGTAGGCTGCTTTATATATACTGTACTTGAATATGCTTTAGTAGCACCGGAAGTTGAAGTTACAGTAACCGAAGTAGTATCAGGTGCAAGCTTATAATTTGTATCAAGAGTAGCTGCCTTGCGCACAGTATTTGTCTCATCAGCTATTACAAGCGTACCGGCAGGAACCTGAACTTTTTTGTATCCTGTTACATCAGCGCCGTTTTCGTTACTTGTCAGATATACTTCAAGCTCTGTTTCCTGATCAAGTACATAAGAATATTTTGCACCAACAGGAGCATAAGCAAGAATACCGCTCTGCATGGACTGTACCTCTGACATAGCACCAAGATTCGTACTCTGATCAAGATCTTCGTTCTGAGCATAACCGTCATTATTAGTACTGATTGAAGTATTTGGGTTGGTCGTCTGTGTCTTGTCAAGAGTCTTGAAGTAGTTGCCGTTAGCATCAAGCTTTGTAAGGTTTGCATTGAGAAGGTTTGTGTCAACTACATCAGTCAACCCACCAACAATTGTGCCAAAGCTATTTGTAGAAGAATCCCATTGAGCATCTGCCTTTGCTGTTGTTTTTGACTGAGTTAAAAGCCTCATCTTGCCTTCAAGATACATTCTTACAAATGCGTCAACATTACCTGTGTTTGTTGCAAAAGCATCCTTATTAACTTCCTGTCCGGGTACCCAGTTCTCAGGCGGCTGGAAAGACTCGGCGATACTTACACCGTAATCAGCACTTGCTGAAAGTCTGTTGGTAACTTCATCTTTACCTGTGAACCAAGCAAAGGATGAACCTGCTACGATAAGAGCTGCTAAAATACAGGATGCGCCAAGGACTCTGCGTCTTCTTTTAGATTTGCTAGCCATTTTTCATTTCTCCTTTGTAAAAAAATGTTTTTTTCGTCCCATCCGGAACGGGAATTCCTTGCGGAAGATGCACCGCACATACTCTCAGGCTTTGACACCTCAGGTATGCTCGGACTCCGGCGATATCAGCTTTCGCTTTACTCGCCTTTATCCGTTGTCCGATTGCCTAACCTATGGGATCGCTTTCAGGTAAAGGCTCAGGGGTATCACTCGAAGGTTTGGCTTCTTCTGACTTTTCGCTGTCAGCAGCGGTTTCACCAGTGTCAGCCTTACTTTCTCCTGCTCCCTCGGCTTCTTTGTCGGACTTGTTATCGTCGGCTCCGGCTTCAGTTTCGGACTTCTTAGCTTTCTTTTTCTTGTCGCTGTCGTCGTCCTCGTCATCACCTTTGCCCATAAGGAAGTAGCGCTTCAATAAGAGGAAGAACACACCGATCATTACAGCGACCGGTACGATAAGATACCAACGTAATTGAACGAACCTTACAACATAGCCAAGTCCCGGAATACCAAATGTGACTTTACCGATGACTCTGCTGCTGTCAATAAGGAAACTATCGCCTACGTCGTTCGCATCACCCTTCGTTCTGTAACAAGTTACGCCCGCACCCTCGTAGTTGTCCAGCTTCTCCGCAACACGGTGGGTCAGGTACGCGTCACTGTCTTGCGACGGATTAAACGTAATAACGTCACCCACGTTGATTTCTGAAGCATCTGATAACTTGACGAAGATCATGTCCCCTACTTTATAGGTTGGTGACATAGATCCTGTCAGTACGGTGTAGTACCTGTAACCAAACAAAGCTTTATCTGGTGATGTGCTGAACGCAAACAGCAACGCTCCGATGAGAATTGCTGCGGCCAAAAGATATACGAAAACGGTAAACGCTATATCGAATACTTTTGCGCCAACGGGCATCTTTTTCTTGTCTTCCCTTTTAGCATTTTTAGCTTCCGATGCAGCCTCTTTGCTTATAAAGTACCACTCCTTTCATCTTTCAATTCTTCCTTTTGTTCTACGCTCCCGTCATCTTTTCCGGATTCTTTCTGTTCAGACTCATGAGCTTCTTCTGTACTGCCCTCCTTCAGGGCAGCTTCGCTTTCAGCTTTCAGTCTTGCTTCGTCTTCCATGTCTTTTTCAAGAGCACGATAATACATTCTCTTCATGACATAGAAGGCAATCAGGGCAAAGCCAAGTATTCCAAGCATAATCTTCCCGAATCGGGTACTCAGGAACAGGAACACATAGCCAAAACCCGGCACACAGAAATTCACCCGCCCGATAACATTCTCGTAGTTTACTGGTGAAGAGTCGGCGATATTGCTGTTGTCGCCCTTCGTTGTGAGCAGCCGATGCTCGGTATCAATCCCTATCAGCCTGTGTGTAACCACTGTATTGTCGCTTATTACATATGTAATAACATCTCCGACTTTCAACTGATCAAACCAAACACGCTCTACAACGACCATGGAACCGATCGGGTAATCCGGCTCCATACTTCCGGTTTCTATGCAATAAAGCTTCATGCCGCACATCAGCAGGATAGCAACCGCCAATCCTAAAACGATAACCACGAAGTAGAGGGAATACAGAAAAACTCTCGCTGATATAACAATCGTTTTTTTCATGCTCCCACCCTTAAATGACTCATCGCTACCTTTTGCACAAACATTCTCAACTTCATCAACAGCATTATACTACAATTTTACATAATAGTCAAGAGTTAGCCAACGTAAATTTAATATTTTTTACAATTTGTACACAATTCGTAAAAACGAGTCGCTTTTTTTACCCATCGGCCCCTTTTTTGATATATAAATGAATTTTGACTTGCTTTTTCTCACTAAAAAAAGCTATTTACCACCGATTATTCCTTATTTTGTTGATAATCAACACAACTTGTTTGAGATTTTTGTAAAATTGTGTGAAATTCAAATTCAAATTGGCATCCAGAAATTTTTCTCACTAAATTTTTTTTATAGAATTTATTGAGATACAGTTTTTTCTCTTCTTCAGAATCCGTCAAATTGCTCTGATGAACAATTTTTTTGCTTTTCCCCTTGCTGGATACCTTTCCTCATTTGTACAATAATAATGTAGGTTTTTCCGGCAAGCCATATCGAAAAGCCCCCAAAAGCCAGACGCTCCAGAAGCACATCTGACTTTCGGAGGCACTTCAACCAACTGACAGCGGACGGATTTTTACTTTTCAGACAACATTATTCCTGACCAGGAACAACCGGCAGTGCGCTGAAGCCAACCGCCAGATCTTCATCAGTGGGAATATAGTCCGTCATTACGCCATCGTTGAATTTCTGATAAGCAACCATATCGAAATAGCCTGTGCCTGTCAGACCAAAGAGAATGGTCTTTTCTTCTCCGGTTTCCTTACACTTCAAAGCTTCGTCGATCGCTACACGGATAGCATGAGAACTTTCAGGTGCCGGCAGAATACCTTCGATGCGTGCAAACTTCTCTGCCGCCTCGAATACTGCTGTCTGTTCTACAGCAACAGCCTCCATCATACCATCATGATACAGCTGGCTCAGAGTAGAGGACATACCGTGGAAGCGCAAACCGCCTGCATGGTTAGCAGAAGGAATAAAGCCGGAACCGAGTGTATACATCTTTGCAAGCGGGCAGATTTTGCCTGTATCGCAGAAATCATAGGCAAATTTACCTCTGGTAAAGCTGGGACAGGAGGCAGGCTCTACTGCGATAAAGCGGTAGTCCTTTTCACCGCGCAGTTTCTCGCCCATGAACGGAGAAATCAGACCGCCCAGATTAGAACCGCCGCCGGCACAGCCGATGATAATGTCAGGCTTTACGCCATACTTATCAAGAGCCGCCTTTGACTCCAGACCGATCACTGACTGATGCAGAAGTACCTGATTCAGAACAGAGCCCAACACATAACGGTAACCAGGGGTAGAAGTAGCTACCTCTACTGCTTCAGAGATAGCACAGCCAAGACTGCCCGTTGTACCGGGATGCTCTTCCAGAATCTTTCTGCCGACAGCTGTTGTCATAGAGGGTGAAGGAGTGACCTCTGCGCCATAAGTACGCATAACCTCACGGCGGAAGGGCTTCTGCTCATAGCTGACCTTTACCATAAATACTTTACAATCCAGTCCGAGATAAGCACACGCCATAGAAAGCGCAGTACCCCACTGACCAGCACCTGTTTCTGTTGTAACACCTTTCAGCCCCTGCTTTTTAGCATAATAAGCCTGTGCAATGGCGGAATTCAGCTTATGGCTGCCGCTGGTGTTGTTTCCCTCGAATTTGTAGTAGATCTTTGCAGGTGTGCCGAGTGCCTTTTCAAGACAATAGGCACGAATCAGCGGTGCAGGACGATACATCTTGTAAAAATCACGAATTTCCTGCGGAATCGGAATATAGGCAGTATCGTTGTCCAGTTCCTGTGCTACCAGTTCCTCGCAGAAAATACCGCTCATTTCTTCGGCAGTCAGGGGTGCGCCTGTTGCGGGATTCAGCAGCGGTGCGGGCTTGGTAGGCATATCCGCTCTGACGTTGTACCAGTTCTGGGGGATTTCCGACTCGTCCAGATAAATCTTATAGGGAATCTTTTTTTCGCTCATGATGGTTCTCTCCTTCTTCAAAATAGGTTTACAGCTGCATTTTGTCGAAACAGCGGGTAATTCTGCCGCAAAAAACAAAAACCTGTCCCGACATTTCATCATGCCGGGACAGGATATCTTCCTGCGGTGCCACCCAACCTTGACGCCCGAAGCGTCCACTCAGTGCGTACAGAAATATACGCTGACCTGCTTCTACGGCCGATCCCGCCGTCTTACATACTCCGCTGACGCGTTTCCGCTCGCCCTCAGAAGCCCATTCAGCCATGCTTTCTCTGCTGCGCTCACACCTTCCGCAGCTCTCTGAGAGAGAAACTTCAAAGCCTACTTACACTTCCTCATCGGTTTAAGGTCATTTTATACCAACTCAATCGCTTTGTCAATACTTATTTTGAAAAAAGCAATATTTTTTCGTGCATTTTCCCCAAAAGATGTTTTACCGCTCCGGAACAATTCAATCAGACAGAAGCAGCAGACTTCTTTTGTGCATACTTCTGATACCAGCGCTGGTCGGTAATGCTGCCGTCCTGCACAGCCGGTCTGCCCGCAGAGAGGTCGTCCGCTATTTCAAGAATGACATCGGACAATTCCAGATGCTGCTTCCACTTGTCCTCAATAGCTTCATATCCCACCAGAGCACCCAGTATATTGCCGGCAATAGCACCCGTCGAGTCGCTGTCTCCGTTGTGATTGACAGAAGAAATGATACAGGCAGAAAAATCGTCCTCATGACGCAGGCAGCAGTAGATTGCTATGGCGAGAGCTTCATCTCCTACCCAGCCTTCGCCCAGCTGGTGGATATTGGTCAGGTCATCTGCATCGTTATAAGCCAGAGCAGCAGCATTTTTCAGCAGTGCTGAGAACGTATCCAGACAGGGCGTTCCGTGAAAAATACGTTCCATATCCGCTATCGCCTTTTCCACGACCGTTCTGAGTGAAGGTTTCTGCTCGGCATAGGCAAGCTGACGGACAATATGCGCCAGAACACCCGCCGGTACATACCCCATTGGGTGGTTGTGGGTAATTGCCCCTGCCTCTGCTCCTTCTATGGTAATTTTGTCAAGACTCTTGTCACTGCGGCACAAGCCGACCGGTGCTGTACGCATAACACCGCCGCAGCCCTTGCTGTTGTTAATAACAGAAGCAATATATCCGTTTCGGGGGTACTGGAGTTCTCCGCCCTTCCGGACACGTTCCTTCATGGCCATCAGACAAGTATTGCCGGGCGCTCTGCGCTCGAACAGTTCCGGCACATCGCACAGCCAGGAGGCAGCCCTTAAAAATCCTCTGCTGCCTTCAAAATACGTCATCTGCGTTGTAAGCCAGTCAGCATAGGCATCGCATACACCATATGACCAGCCTCTGAAGCCTTCGGACGTATAACGGCGTGTTTCTTCATACAAAATGCCGTTGGCGGTAAACAGCGTCATCTGCGTATCGTCCGAAATAATCGCTGTTCCTGTCGTTCGGTTCAGCACATACTCTGTAATGCCGCTCTTTCCGAAACGTCTGAAAATTTCCGGTTCTCTGTCAAATTCGATTTCGTAGCCCAGTGCATCACCTACAGCACCGCCGATCAGGGAACCTCTGATTCTGTCCATCACTATTTTCTGCTCCATTTTACTGTTTCTCCTTTCTTTTTGAAACAAATGCTGATATTGATTATTTTCTGTCTGAAAAACACAAGGATTCCGATTTTACTTTTACCAATATTTGTGATATAATGGGAATTTGTTGGGACTCACTCTGAAAGTCCCACAGGAAAGGAACTATCATACGACATGAAACATCATTTATATAATCCTGACTTTCCCTTTGTTGTTCCCCCTGCTTCCTTCAATAAATACACAGAACGCAGTCTGCTCCAGTATTGTCCCGGTGCGACAATGTATATGCCCGGCACAAAAGACTTTGCCCCCAAAATCCTTTCGGGTGCTATGCCGGGACTGACAACTATTGTCCTGTGTTTTGAAGATGCCTGCCCTGAAGCACAAGTTCTGCAGGCAGAACAAAATGTTTATCATCTGCTCGATACCGTTACCGGTGCAGTAGAAAACGGCATTCTGGCAGAGGACAGAGTACCGCTCATCTTTGTGCGGATACGTGACAATGACCAGTTCCACCGTTTTGCAGAGCATCTGACCCCTCATCAGGTGCGTTCCCTCTGCGGTATCAATTTTCCGAAATTCAGCACCCGCAACGGACGGGCTTACTACAGCTATCTGGAGGAACTGAATCACCGCTTCGGAGAAATTCTCTATGGTATGCCCATCATCGAAGATGCGGAAGTCGCCTACAAAGAAACCCGCCTGCAGGAATTGCTCGGCATCAAGCAGATTCTCAACGAATTCCACGACCTTGTACTGCAGGTGCGTGTCGGCGGAACAGACTTTTCTTCCGTATTCGGTGTACGCAGGGGTGTGGACTATTCCATCTACGACATTACCGCTGTAAGGGACTGTTTAGCAGATATCATCAATGTTTTCGGGCGCAACAACGATTATATTGTTTCCGGCCCCGTGTGGGAATATTTCCGTGCACCGAAAGAACTCATGTTTGAAGAACTGCCTACTCACGGTCTGGACAACTATCTTCTCAAACGTATCCCCATTGTCAACAACGAAATTGACGGTTTACTGCGGGAGGTCATTCTCGACAAAGCCAACGGATTTATCGGAAGAACCGTTATACATCCTACGCACGTCAGGTTTGTCAATGCGCTGATGACAGTTACCAAAGAAGAATATGACGACGCCATGATGATACTCGGCTACAGGGGCAGTGGTGTACTGAGCGGTTCCGGCCAGAATAAAATGAACGAAATCAAGCCCCATACCAACTGGGCAACCAAGATTGCCTACCGCGCCAGAGCATTCGGGGTCATCGAAAATGAGGGCGCTTATTTCCGTTTATTTTCCGACAATTCCTGAAATATCTTCCGCAGTCGGGTACACATACCGTCCGCAAAAAAGCCGCTGACGGGAATATTCCGCCGCTTTTCGTCAGCCGGCACACATAACCCCTCCGGATACAGGGCAATGTCGCTTTCTGTCAGCATAGAAACATCAAAATCACTGTCACCGGAAGCAATAACGGTATCCGCTCTCCCTGTAAAACGCCGGCAAAAGCGCCTGACAGCGTTTCCCTTTGAAAAAACGGACGGCAGACAGTACAGCTTGCCTCCGCTGTACAGCACCGCTATCTTTCTTCCTGAATAACTTTCACGAAGCAGTGCTTCCAGTGCAGGGCACTCCTGCATTTTGGCATACACCATAAAGGGACGGATATCATGCACATGACCGCTCTCTGCATACTGTTCCAGAATGGAAAGGATCGCCGTCAGGTGCGGTTCCGTTTCCTCTGCCAAAGCAAAAGACTCCTTCTCCCATGCTTCATCGGGCTGACCGTTATCCAGCAAAACCGCACCGTTTTCGATGAGCGCATAACGGTAAACCAGCCTTTTCCGAAGCGGAAATAATCTTTCATACTGCTGTCTTGTACGGGTTGTCAGCGGAACAAGACAGTTTTCTTCGTCATGACAAAAATCCTGCAAAAACGAAATGGTAACGTCCGTTATATAACTCTGTTCTCTGTCATGGTAATATTCCGCTGTCATTTTGGGCAGTGGAATATTGTGTCTGTGGGAGTAGATCAATGTATTGTCCAAATCCGAAAACCAAACACGCATGACAGCTTCCTCATGTATCCGCTAATTTGCGTATCAGACCGCAGGCTTTATAACAGCGGAAGGGATAGACCTCTAAAGCAATATTTTTTTCACGGGCTAACTGGTAGATATGCGACAGATAGGCGTTATCTTCCAGACTATGCACCAGAATTTTCCAGGGAATACGGCGCAGAAGCACCCTTGTCGCCTCTCCTAAACCCGGCTTGATAAAGTTGATGTCCTCTATGTGATATTTTTCGGCAATTTCCTGTATTTCCTCCTGCGGGCGCTGGTCATACTGCGGACAATTGCCAAAGGAATACTCACACCCGAACTGCTTTTCTACCGCAGAAAGAAAGGTTTCCGTCAGGTCATCGGCTTCAAATTCCTGATAGTATGCCGCACCATGAAATTCATCGGCTCCGATAATATCCCTGCGGTAAAAGGTACGGCTGATCAGACCCGATACCGTTGCATTCAGGCAGGAACTCGGAATCAGAAAGTCCTCGTGTGTTCCGCATTTTCCTGCGGCATAGGCAGGGTCGGACAAAACAGCTACCGTGTCGTCTGCTTCCGGAAAATCTTTCATTGCCTGCCGGAGCTGATTCTGAATTGCTCCTTTTCCCGTCCAGCCGTCTACAAACTGCAGCGATTTTGCGGGATAGCGTTCCAGAATATACCGCACCGCATTTTTGTCGATTCCTTTTCCACGAATAATAGAAATGGTATAATGCGGCACTTCCCAACCGTATGCCCTGCGGAAATAGCGTTTCAGCAGTACGCCGACAGGTGTTCCGGCTCTCGCAAGGGATACCAGTACTACGTCACGTCCTTTGTCCGCCGCAATCGCTTCGCACAGCAGCTGCACTGCCTTGGCAGTCGGCGCAGCATAGAGTTCCAGTGCCCGTAAAAACGTCCTGCGGTAGGCTTCACTCGGCAGATGTTCCTTCGGAAGCATCTCGGAATAGTGAACGCCCGACTGTATAAAGCGTTCCCGCTCACTGTTTTCCAGCGGTTCTACCAGTCCGGTGATGTCCTTCAATAATAAAGTCACTTCATCTTGTTTATAACTGCTTCGCATGATTACCCTCTGATCAAAAATATATTTTTGCAATGGTTCTGATAGATACCGCTCAGCTGGCGCATTGCCTTGCCAGTCTGGTCGGTATTTTTGCTGTCTGTAATCACAATCATCATATCATAATCATCAATATTATACAGATATGTACCCCGTTCCTCTTCATAAAAGCTGAAAAGCTGACAGCCGTTTTTGCAGGGATAATCCTGTTCCGGACAAATGCCGATCGGACTTCTGGTCGTAGAATGGCTGAAAACAGACAAATCCTGATAATGTTCCTCGATATACTTTCCTGTCATGATAGCCGCCGTCATACATTCCTCTGTTCCCAAAATCAGAAGACGCTTTTCATCATGCGCCTCTTCTGAAAGAAAATTCGTAATTTCACAGGAAAACTGCTCTGCATTTCGTTTCAGTTCACCCACTTTTACGCCTCTGCGCAAATCGGCAATAGCTGTATGGGAACAATACTCCCGATAACAGGTATTCTCTGCCGCTTTTACATCGTCCGGACAACTTACCTGTAATTCCCTGACGGTCGTTTCATAGTCCCGCTCCTCTACACGCACCAGCGAAACAAAGTGAATATTTTTCCTCTCCATACGCTTGCGCACCTGCGGATTCATACGGTTAATCACAGACCCTATCACAAAGCGGACTGTTTCCAGAAACGGAAAAGTTCCCCGCAATCTTGTGACAACATTCTCAATGGTGTGGCCTGTGGAAATTTCATCATCAATCATAATGATGGTTTTTGTCCTGTTTTCAGCAATATAACTGCACTCTACCAACTGGTCGACAGCGTGGCTGTGTTCCTCCAGAAAACTCACTGTACGGTCAGAATCTATCTGTTCCCTTGTGGTATGCAGATAGATGGTATCATCTGGAAAGCTCATGGATGCGATGGCGCCGATTGCCGTAGCTGTTTCCGCAAAACCGATAATCAGCCCCGCTTCAGGCGCCTTCTCATACAGCAAATCTCCTAATGCACGGGACATCTGATAAGTTTTTGTCGGAGATACAGGAACGTGTTTTCCCTGAAGCGGGTCAACAAGAAGATAGCTTCTTTTGCTGTTGCGGATACGTTTCGCCAGCCGCAGTACATCTTTTTCTGTATAATTTTCCATTTCTGTCTCCTTCACGATTCACTCAGAACCAACGGTTTTTCTACATAGGAAATCACTTTTTCCGTGCGGCTGATCTGCCATGGCTGTTCCACACCCAGCAGTTGTCCTACCGCGATATCCAGAATATTGATATGTTCTGCCGCACACGCCAACTGCACCCCGCCGGACATACGGGTATTGACTTCTAAAAAGTACGGTACGCCGTCCAGATACTTGAACTGGATATTAAAGGGACATTTTAGCGGACACGCCTGCCAGAAATCGCGGCACATCTGCAAAATATCCTCCTGATAAACAATACGCTCCGCACGGGAGGTGTCCTTGATGCGGGGAATCATTATCAGACCCGAAGCAGTACTCAGACAATCCACGCTTACTTCTACGCCCGACAAGTACGGCATCACAATCAGCGGACTGAAACGCTCTGTTTCCGACAGCGCCGCTGCCGCATCGTCCAGTGTCATACGAGTATTCTGTTTTTTGAACAAAGCTGTATAGCCTTTTCTGTTATTATCTATCAAACGGAAGCTCTTGCCTCCTTCATCATGTTCAAATTTAAAGCATACCTGCCTGTAATCCGCTTTGAGTTTTTCATACGCCGCCATAAACTCCTGTATGGTGGTCACTCTTTCGTAGGCAGGAATGTGCAGACGCGAAACAGATTTCAGCCATTCATAGGCCTCCGTCTTATAGTTCAGCTTTTCGATCAGTTCGTAATCATCTGCCAGCAGCTTCACGCCGATTTTTTCAAATTCCGCCTTGTTCTTACTCAGTGCCAGCATATGACGGCGGGGAACAAACACTTGTATATCATGCTGGCGGCAAAAATCCAGACAAAAAGTGACATACTCCTTTTCATGCAAAGACGGCTCCTGATACCATTCGTCACACAGAACCTGATAGACCGCATGGGTATTTTCATTCGAACCGATAATATAATAATCTTCGTGTGCCCGCTTCATCTCGTCAATCAGCTGATATATCGTGCTGAACCAATGATTAAACCAAATTCTTACCATATTTTTCCTCACTCGATTTCCACACCGAAGCTCTCACACAGCGTTCTCAGCTTGCCGTTATAGCCCGCCCCTACTGCTTTGAGCTTCCATGTTCCTTTATTCTGATAAATTTCAATGCCTACCAGACATTTTTCTCTGGATAAATGCTTCAGGGGCAGATGATACAGCTCTTTTCCCTCACAGATCACCTGTATGACAGGATTCTGCACTTTTGTGAAGTTCAGCAGATCATTATCCCCATATGCCGAAAAACAGACGGAAACCTTTGCATACCTGCCGGTGATACGGTTCGCCTGCACCACGATGCTCGGATAAGCAGATTGTGTATCAACACTGACCGAACCGTCTGCGGATTCTTCATGTCCAAAGAAAATCAGATCATCGTCCGAAAAGACTCTGCCGTTTTCCCCCAGCATAAAAGCATAGCCGTCCAGTTCAATACCGCTGTTCAGACCGTCATAGGTTAAGCGGAGTTCCAGCCGTTTGCCGGCATAAGCTGTCATGTCTGCTCTTTCGCCGGAATGCAGTTCCTTACCGCTCTGAGGAACAGACGGAACATCGCTTTTCTTTTTCTGCTGCTGTTTTAAGACTGTGTCCGCCTCATAGCTTTCAGAGAGATTATCGTCCAGATCAGAAACCTCCAGACGAGCCAGCTGGTCATTTGTCCAGTTGCTGTTGAGTGCCAGACGATTCGCCTGACGGGAAATGGCTTTTTCAAAATAGTTGCGGACATCTCTGCCGTTGGCAAAATTCTCATCTTTGTTTTCATACAGCCTGATAAAATAATTGCGGGCGTACATTTTCGCCTTATCTGACAGATGATAGCCCTGCTGACGGCACATCGTTTCAAAAATTGCCAGCAGTTCATCGGGCTTGTAGTCCACAAAATTGATGTACTTGTTAAATCTCGACTGCAGACCGGGATTGGAAGAGATGAACTGCGACATCAGTTCCGGATAGCCTGCTACAATCACGATCAGATCACTGCGGCGGTCCTCCATACATTTCAGGAGCGTATCTACTGCTTCCTGTCCAAAATCGTTCCCGCTCTGACTTCTTGTCAGGGTATAGGCCTCATCAATAAACAGAATACCTCCAAGTGCCTGTTTGACAACCTTTTTGACCTTCAGTGCGGTATGACCGACATAGCCGCTGACCAGACCCGCCCTGTCTGTTTCTATCAGATGACCTTTGGAAAGAACGCCCATACGATAATAAATTTTCGCCAACAAACGGGCAACCGTTGTTTTGCCTGTGCCGGGATTGCCGTAAAAAACCATATGCAGGGACATGGGGGTTGATTTCAGACCTCTCTGCTGACGAACCTGCTGTATTTTCAGCATATTGATCATAGAGCTGACATCTTTTTTTACTTCTGTCAGTCCTGTCAGCGCCTGCAGTTCTCCCAGCAGCTGCTCCAGCGTTTCTGTTACTTCCGGCTGCTGTTCTATCAATTCGTCATCGTTCTCCTCGTCCTCTGCACTGTTCTTCGCCTTGTGAAAAATTTCCCTGAGTGTTCGTTTTTCAGCCTCTACCTGAACATTAACACTCTGCACCACATGACGCTGCATATTCTTCAGAAAATCATCTGCAAAGCTGATCAGTTTGTCCGATATCTCTGTAAGAGAACGGAACAGCTCGCACGTTACCTGAAACAGCAGCAAAAAAACCAACTGTGCAATGGCGTTTTCATAATTGCTGTCGTTGGCCTTCATCTTATTATCCAGAATGATAAAATAATCGAGCAGCTCCAGAGTATACTTTTTCAGGTTGCTTTTCAGCGGATAGTCTGACGGCAGTTTTTTCAGAGCGGACGCAGTGATACGGTAATCAAAGTACTCCTGCACAAACTCCACGCTTTCCTTTTCGTTAATATCCGTATTCAGCATCAGATACCCGATAAATCCCTCAAATTCTGTTTTTAATGCCTGACGATATGTGCCATAACTGCTCTTCGGACTGACAGGCAGTGCACCCGCCTTATCGCACAATCCGTAAAGCGTGTTGATATTTTCTCTCAGAGTCTCATTCATTTTATCAGCTCCTTTTTCTCACATGATGCAAAAAACAGAGCAGAAATCAATTAAAAGAATTTCCGCTCTGTCTTGTATGAGTCTGCAAATAATTACCGATATCTCTCTGCAAGATCTGACACGCTGTTATCCACAGTCGGCTGACCGATGGCATTGAATTTCCACACGCCGTTGTAACGGTACAGCTCGCCAAAAATCATTGCTGTCATATTCTGATAATTTTCATTCAAAGGATATCTGCACAGTTCCTGTCCTCCGTCATCACAGATACGGATATAGGCATTCTGGAGCATTCCGAAGTGCTGTCTGCGTTCACGAGCCTGATAGATATTGACAACAAACACAATTTTGTTGTAACTCATCGGCAGTCTTTGCAGATCAACGATAATCTGTTCATCATCGTTTTTCTCACCGGTACCGCCTGTCAGGTTATCGCCCATGTGGTTCACGCAGCCACTTTTGTGTGTAAGATTACCAAAATACACAACATCCTGAGAAGACATCAATACGTCATTCTGCAGTAAAAAAGCCGAAGCATCGCAATCGATATCCTGCTGGTTCTTTTTCAGGAAAAAGCCTCTGGTAATTTTTACTTCATCCCAGCCGAGACCTACAATAACCCTTGTCAGTTCACCGCCGGTTGATTTGCGAAGCTCTACCTTCTGACCTTTCTGTAAGCTAACTGGCATTACTTCACCTTCTCTTGTGTGTCGTATGAAGGAATCAGACGTTTACGCCGAAGTTCTGGCAAAGAGCATACAGTCCGCCCTGGAAACCGCTGCCGATAGCATTGAACTTCCACTCGCCGTTGTGACGATACAGCTCGCCGACAACAACAGCTGTTTCTACGGAGAAATCCTCACCCAGATCATAACGGATAACTTCTGTACCAGTTACCTGATCGATGATGTGAATATAAGCGTTGCTGACCTGACCGAAGTTCTGGTTGCGCTTGTCGGATTCATAGATGGTTACAGTGAAAGCGATTCTGCTGACGTTAGCAGGAACGAGAGCCAGATCTACCTTGATAACTTCGTCGTCGCCCTCGCCGGCACCGGTTGTATTATCACCGGTATGCTCAACTGAACCGGAAGCGTGCTTCAGATTGCCGTAGAAGATGAAATCCTTATCGTCGAATACTCTGCCGTTGTCGCCGCAAAGGAACGCAGAAGCATCGAGGTCAAAGTCAAAGCCGCCGTCATACTTGTTGGTGTCCCAGCCAAGACCGATAATCAGCTTGGATAAACCCGGGTTGCCCTTTGTCAGGTCGACTTTCTGTCCTTTTGATAAACTAACTGCCATGATAAATTACCTCCTGATAATTGTTTTTTTATTCAACAGGGTCGCTGTGGACCCTGTGATTTACTTCTTGGAAACTACTTTTGTAATAGCCTTGCGGATCATATCGATCGGAATGACCATGATGGACAGACCAATGCAGATCAGCCAGTGCATAGGCTCAAGAGCGTGTACATCGAGGAACTCTCCGCCAAAGGTAACGAATACCATCTGCAGGGCGAAAATAACCAGCATAACAACAAGGAAGGTCTTATTTCTGCCCAGATGTTCGAATACATTGATATGCTCGGTGCGGGCATTGAAGCCGTTCCATGTAATCGCCATCATGAAGGTAGCGAACAGCCCGGAGCGCAGGTAAATCATTGAGGCTTCTTTTGCCGGATCAGCAAGACTCATCCAGCCCTGATGACCGAACCAGCCGCACATGAACGGAATGAAGAGAATGCCAAGACATACAACAGTGATATAAAGCGCATTGACCAGAATCTGTGCAAACATCTTGCCGGTAACAATGCTTTCTTTTCTCGGTACGGGCTTGTCCTTCATGTATTCCTTCAAGGCAGGCTCACTGCCGAATGCGATAGCTGCGAGTGTATCCATTGCAAGGTTGATAAGGAGCAGCTGAACAACTGTCAGCACAACATTGGCACCGAGGAGCGGGCCGAGGAAGCAGATCAGTACTGCTGCTACGTTAACGGTCAGCTGGAAGATCAGGAACTTTCTGATGCTCTTGAACATCGTTCTGCCGTAGAGGATTGCTTTTTCGATAGACAGGAAGTTATCGTCCAGAATGGTGATATCTCCGGCTTCTTTGGCAACTTCTGTACCGCTGCCCATTGCAAAGCCAACGTCTGCCTTTTTCAGTGCAGGTGAGTCGTTAACGCCGTCACCCGTCATACCGACAACATAGTCCATTTCCTGTGCAATTCTGACAAGACGGCTCTTATCGGTCGGCAGTGCTCTGGATACAACACGCAGATGCGGCATGATCTTTTTCATCTCATCGTCTGACTTTTCTGCCAGTTCAGCAGAAGTCAGCGCTACATCGTCCTTAGAAGTCAGAAGACCTGCTTCCTTCGCAATCGCAACGGCGGTTTCTTTTCTGTCGCCGGTTACCATAACAACCTGAATACCTGCATTCTGTACTTCCTTAATCGCATCAACTGCTTCTTTTCTGACGTTATCACGGATACTGAGGACACAGATCAGTGTAAGGTCGCCGTCCGCATTGTCGCCGTTTGCTTTGGCTACTGCCAGCAAACGCATGGAACGTCCTGCCTGTGTATCCATATAACTGGTGAGGTAGTTTCTCTCTGTCAGGGGCTTTACCTGACCCTTTTCATCTATATAGTGGGTGCATCTTTCAATGATCTTCTCCGGTGCGCCCTTGATATAGGTGACGCTGGAACCGTCTTTTTTGATAGTAACGCTGGAATATTTCTTAGCGGAATCAAAAGCATTGAAAGACTTGACATCTTCTTTGCTCATGCTGTTGACAGCATCAGAATCCACCAGAAAAGCCATCAGTGCACGGTCTGTGCTGTTGCCGCCGATGATAGCACCTTCACTTGCCACGGCACCGTTGTTGATACCGATACCAGTAATAATATCCAGCGAAAGGTTCTTATCCATTTCGGAAAGCTTCTGATAAACCTTGACATTGCCTGTTGCCAGTTCTACAACGGACAGTTTGCCTTCGGTGATTGTACCTGTCTTATCGCTGAAGAGCAGGCTGAGGCTGCCGGCTGTTTCCAGACCGTTGATCTTACGGACAAGGACGTTATCCTTTGCCATTCTCAGGCTCTGGAAAGAGAGAAGAATAGAGGTCAGCATCGGCAGACCTTCCGGTACTGCACAGACGATAACGGTAACGGCTACGGTGATAGCGTTCATAATCAGCTTCAGCCAGCCGAGGAAATCGGTCGGGATATTGCCTGTCAGCAGTGCTTTCAGCAGTACTGCAACAATGATAGCACCCGCACCGATATAACCGAATACAGAGATCTGCTTTGCCAGTTTTCCCAGCTTGAGCTGCAGGGGCGTTGCTCTTGTTTCTTCCTGTACTTCGAGTGCGAGCTGACCGAACAGGGTTGCATCGCCGACCTCGTCAATACGGACATAGCCTTCACCGCCGCAGACAACAGTTCCTCTGTAAACATAGAACCCGTTGAGCAGGTCTTTTTTGTCGAATTTCTCGTTGTTGGTATTCACGCCTTTTTTAGCTTCTTCTGTTTCGCCGTTCAGGGCAGACTGGTCGACTCTGATGTCGCCCTCTACCATTGTACCGTCCGCAGGGAGCTTGTCGCCCGCCTGTACAAAGACGATATCACCGACAACAACTTCACTGACATGGATTTCTTTCAGAGTGCCGTCACGAAGCACCTTCGCTGTTTCCTTGGCCTCTTCCTCCTGCTTCAGTGCAGAAGCCTTGTTTTCCTGACGATATTCACTGATAGACGAAACGCCATTTGCAATCAGAATAGCAATCAGGACGCCGACAGGCTCAAACCACTCCGCCTGCCCGATGCAGACCAGCACCACCTGTACAACCAGCGCTACCAGAAGAATGATAATCATAGGGTCTGTAAAACCCTCGAGAATCTTCTTCCACAGCGGGTCAGGAGGAATCTGCGTCAATTCATTGGTACCATGTTCCTCACGGCTTTTGAGTACTTCCGCATCTGTTAAACCTTTAAGTTTCATAGTCTGCTCCCTCACACCTCTCCGTCTGAAAGTTTTCCGGCTTTCAGACATGAATAAATTTACTTCACAGTCAAAATTATACTATTTACACCGTGATTTGTCAAGCGAGAGTTATGAAATCCTAACAAAATGGACAGGAAAATCGGAAATCTTGTATCGTTTTCCCTGAAATATCATCAGGAAAGGCATTTCACCGGACGAAATACCATTTTTTACACATCATGTATACTCTGATAATACTTTCCTTTCACATATCAGCCTTACTGCCTTGAATTTTCCACAGTATAACCGGCGGCCGGAACCGATTGCCTCAGCAAGGTGACATACTTCCGCCGCCTATACTAACGCTTAGAGGCGGGAGCTTCTTGCCCATTTAGGTTAAAATGAAGTTATTGACAGATAATATCATAACCAGTATAATTATAGGGTAGGATAGTTATGTTGACGCTGTATTATTCCGGCAGAGGAACGGTGTGATGTGCCCCGTTTCCTGCTGTTATCACCATGTTAAGGGAGGAGCCATGGACAAGCGCAAGGTTATTTATTATACAGATGAGCTGAAAGACGAGTTTTCTGTCGCACAAATCACGCCAAAGCATATTGACGAAAATTATATATATATTCACAATTCCCTCTTCAAGCGGTTCACGCACTTTTTCTGGTACAGAATCGTAGCAACCCCAGTGGCATTTTTCTATGTGAAGCTGACCTTTCACCAGAAGATTGTCGGCAAAAAGGCTTTTCGGGAATGCAGAAAAAAGGGCTACTTCATGTACGGCAATCATACGCAGATTATCGGAGATGCCTTTATCCCCAGCCTGCTGAATTTTCCCCGACACGACTATGTCATTGTACACCCCAACAATGTTTCTATGCCGTGGCTTGGCAAGGTAACGCCTTCTCTCGGCGCTTTGCCAATTCCCGATGAAAAATCGGCGTTCCGCCATTTCAATGAGGCAATCGAAACGCATATCCGGCGCAGACACACGGTTGTTGTCTATCCGGAGGCGCATATATGGCCGTATTACACCCGTATCCGCCCCTTTGTGGACACTTCCTTTACCTATCCGGCCAAACTTTCGGCACCCGTCTACTGTTTTACGAACACCTACCATAAGCGGAAACACGGCAAAGAACCGAAAATTATCACTTATATAGACGGGCCGTTTTACCCTGATCCCGCATTACCGCTCAAAGAACGGCGAAAAGATCTGAGAAACCGTGTCTATCACGCTATGTGCGAACGGGCAAAAACCTCAGACCATGAACAGATTCGCTATATAAAGAGGGAGAAAGAAAATGATTGATATACTTTTCTGCGGGAATGCCGGTGTATTTGACGGTGTGCTGACCTGTGTGCTGTCTATCCTGAAGCGGACGGAATCCAAAGAACCGTTTACCTTTCACCTGTTTACGATGGACGTTTCCGACCTTGACCCGAAATATATACCCATACCGCCCGAACAGGTGGACTTTCTGAACGAGGTGATCCGGCGCTACCACCCCGACAGCCGTGCGGTGCTTTATGATGTGACAAACTACTACCGGCAGTATTTTTCCGGCTGTCCGAACGAGGGCGCTTATTGCTCACCCTATACCCTGATACGGCTGTTTGCCGACCAGTTTGATACATTTCCCGACAAACTGCTTTATCTTGATATCGACATCATGTTCAATCGGGATATCCTCCTGCTATGGAATATTGACCTGAAAGGGTATGAATATGCAGCAGCTCCCGATCATTACGGAAAATATCTTATCAATCCCCGCTACATCAATGCGGGCGTTCTGCTGTTCAATATGCAGGAATGCCGCAGAACACAGTTGTTTGCGAAGGCAAGAGAATGGCTGCGGCGTAAAAAGCTCACTTTTGCCGACCAGAGCGCCCTTATCCGTGCAACTACCCGCCGGAAGGTGCTGCCGCAGCGTTATAACGATCAGAAATTCCTGCATCGGCACACCATTATCCGCCATTTTTCCAAACGGCTTTTCTGGCTGCCCCGTCCTCATATTGACAATATCAAGCAATGGCACGTTGACAAGGTACATTCTGTCTTCAAGTATCATCAGTTTGACGATATATTGGAAGAGTATCAGACCTTGAGGGAAAATTTTAAGACAAGGATATGAAATTATGAAGAAAATTGTTCCGATTTTTTATGCCTGTGATGACAACTTTGTTAAGTATACCATCGTTTCTCTGCATTCCATGATGGTCAACGCTTCCCCTGAGTTTCAGTACCGCGTATACATACTGCACACGGAAATCTCAAAAGCAATGCAGGACACCGTGAATGCAATGGCTCGTGATAACTTTGAAATACAGTTCGTTGACATGACCGATTATCTGAAATCCATTTCTGACAAGCTGCCCCTGCGGGATTATTACTCCAAAACCACTTACTACCGCATTTTCATTGCAGAAATGTATCCGGAATACACCAAAGCGATCTATATCGACAGCGATACAGTCGTTCAGGGCGATATCAGTGAATTCTACATGACCGACATCAAAGATGCCTATGTCGGAGCCTGCCATGAACAAGTCATGATTCAGGTAGACGTATACGGCACTTACGTTGAAAAGGTCGTCGGCGTTTCCCGCTATAACTTCTTCAACGCCGGTATCCTGCTGATCAACTGCGAACAGTTCCGTCTGAAATTCGTGCTGGATAAGTTCATTGACTACCTGCACTACTATAACTTTGTCGTTACGCAGGACGAGGATTATCTGAACCTGATCTGCAAGGATCACGTTTACTGGATTGACCAGCGCTGGAACACAGAAGTTTTCTGCGATATTTCCTATCCTATCGAACAGGCAAATATCCTGCACTATATCATGACCAGCAAACCGTGGCACTATGAAGACTGCAAACACGCCGATATTTTCTGGCGCTATGCGAAGGAAACGTCTGTCTATCAGGAGATTCTGGACGTTCTCCATTCTTATTCCGACGAAGAAAAGGCGAAGGACAATCTTGTGCAGGAAAACCTGCTGAAACTCGCTATTTCGGAAATCAACCGTGATGATAATTTCCTGAACCGCATCAACCGTGACAAGCGGGCAAAGGATCGTGTAGAAATTCTGCACAAGATCGAGCAGTTCGAGCGGGAAGGCAGATTTGACGAGGACGTAGAAACTGACCCGCCCGGCCGTGTGCTGGAACCTGACGAAATCGAGTATATCCAGAAAAGCATCACGGACAAGCTGAAAACCAAAATTGCTTTCATGATTGCCCACAAATTTGTCAACAACCTCATCAAAGACAAGAAATTCATCATCAAAGAGATGAAGGGACTGGAGAACTTCACCAACCTTGACTGCGGTGCTGTCATTACCTGCAATCACTTCAACGCCTTCGACAGCTTCGCTATTCAGCTTGCCTATGAAGCCTCAGGACATAAGGAGCGCACCTTCTGGAGAGTAATCCGTGAAGGCAACTATACATCTTTTCCTGGCTTTT